>JAGQUL010000190.1 GCA_020438525.1 Thermoleophilia bacterium
CTCGACAAGTGCATCGGCTGCCACACGTGCAGCGTCTCGTGTAAGAACGTGTGGACCAACCGGCGCGGCGCCGAGTACATTTGGTTCAACAACGTCGAGACGAAGCCCGGTGTGGGCTACCCGCAGCAGTGGGAGGATCAGGAGCGCTACAACGGCGGCTGGGAGCTCAACAAGCGAACCGGCAAGCTGCAGCTCGTCGGAGGCGGCAAGCTCAAGAAGCTCGCGAGCATCTTCTTCAACCCCGACCTGCCCACCATCGACGACTACTACGAGCCGTGGTCCTACGACTACGAGAAGCTCCACAGCGCGCCGCACTCCAAGCACCAGCCGGTCGCCCAGCCGCACTCGCAGATCACCGGCAAGCGCGGCCCCGTGGAGTGGGGGCCAAACTGGGAGGACGACCTCGCAGGAGGCACCGAGCACGGCCCCAAGGACCCGAACCTCAAGGGGGCGCTCGAGGATGCGGTAAAGATGGAGTACGAGCGGGTCTTCATGATGTACCTGCCGCGCATCTGCAACCACTGCGTCAACACGACCTGCATGGCGTCTTGTCCCTCCGGCTCGATCTACAAGCGCGAGGAGGACGGCATNNTCCTCATCGACCAGGACAAGTGCCGTGGCTGGCGCATGTGCATCAGCGGCTGCCCGTACAAGAAGGTGTTCTTCAACTGGAAGAGCGGCAAGGCGGAGAAGTGCACGATGTGCTATCCGCGCATCGAGAGCGGGCTGCCGACGCTGTGCGCCGAGACGTGCGTGGGTCGCATCCGGTACATGGGCGTGGTGCTGTACGACGCCGATCGCATCCTCGAGACGGCGGGAACGCCTGACGAGCAGCAGCTCATCGACGCGCAGCTCGACATGATTCTGGACCCGGACGACCCCGAGGTGCAGCGCGGTGCCCTCGAGAGCGGCGTGCCGCACGACTGGATCGAGGCGGCGCGACGCTCGCCGACGTATGAGCTCATCAAGCGCCAGAAGGTCGCGCTGCCGCTGCACGCGGAGTATCGAACCCTGCCGATGGTCTGGTACGTGCCGCCGCTGTCGCCGCTCATGGGAACC
Source organism: Thermoleophilia bacterium (assembly GCA_020438525.1). The sequence goes on from JAGQUL010000190.1 coordinate 1,060, forward strand.
ATCGAGGGCGACGGCGCGGACGCCGATCCCGACGACGTGTTCCCGGCGATCGACGAGATGCGCATCCCGATCGAGTATCTCGCCAGCCTCTTCTCGATCGGCGACACCGATCGCATTCGCGGCATCCTGCGCAAGCTCGCAGCGATGCGCTCGTACATGCGCGAGCAGGACATGATCGCCGACGACGAGCGTCGCGACACCGACATGGCGGGAATGGACGACACGGAGATCCGCAAGCTCTACAAGCTGCTCGCGATCGCCAACTACAAGGATCGCTTCGTGATCCCGCCATCGCGCGGAGAGGTCGGAACCTCGCCGTTCCAGATGCAGGGGTCGTGCGGCATCACCACGTCCGATGCGCCGGGCGGCTGCGGCTCCGTCGTGCCGACGCTGGAGGACGCGCAGGAGCATCACATCGGCGCGGCCGCAGGGGCCGGCGTCGAGGGCGGAGGCCCGGAGGCGCCGCCACCGCCGCCGCGGGGCGGAGAGAGCGGCAACGTCAGCTGGGTCAGCTTCTCGAAGAAGGAGCAGGGCTGATGGCGCGCCGCATGCTTCCTCGGCGACGGATGACCGTCGACGCTCGCATCGAGATCTGGTCGATCGCCGCGGCGCTCCTGCGATATCCGGAGGCCGAGCTGCTCGATGCCCTCGACGAGATCCAGGGCGCCACGCAGGAGCTGCCTGTGGAGCTGCAGGACGGCATCTCGAACCTGCTCGACTGGATGCAGGGACAGCCGCTGCTCGAGCTGCAGCAGCAGTACGTCGAGACGTTCGACTTCAACAAGCGGGCAGACCTGCACCTGACGTACCACGCACACGGCGACAAGCGTCAGCGCGGAATCGTCCTGCTTCGGCTCAAGCGGCTGTACGGGGAGCACGGCGTCGACATCGAGGACGGCTGCAAGGAGCTGCCGGACTACCTGCCGATGCTGCTCGAGTTCGCGGCGTATCGCCCGGTGATCGGCTGCGACACGATGTCCCGATTCCGTGCGCCGATCGAGCTGATCCGGCGCACGCTCGGCGACTCCGGCAGCCCGTACGTCGCCATCATGCACGCCGTCGTCGCGACGCTGCCGCCGCTGCGAGGCGATGAGCGTGATGCGGTTCGACGGCTGCTCGAGGATGGTCCGCCGGAGGAAGCAGTCGGCCTCGAGCCGTACGCACCGGAGCAGATCATGCCGCAGAACGAGATCGATTCGCGCTTCGTCGGAGGTCAAGCATGAGTGATTCGATGGCCATGCTGCTCTGGGTCGCCGTGCCCTATGCAGCCATCGCGACGTTCATCGTCGGACACTGGTGGCGCTATCGCTACCAGAAGTACACGTGGACGACCCGATCCACGCAGATCCTCGAGCGGCGCATGCTGATGTGGGGCATCCTGCTGTTCCATTTCGGCATGCTCGCCGTGGTCGGCGGGCACATCGGTGGCCTGCTCGTGCCCAGCGCCGTCACCGAGTTCTTCGGCATCACCGAGCACATGTACCACATCGTCGCGGTCACGATGGGGACGATCGCCGGGCTCACGATGACCACGGGCCTGCTCATCCTGCTGCTGCGGCGCTTCACGAACGACCGCGTCAAGGCGACCTCGATCGGTCGGGACTACCTCACGGCGCTGATGCTCGTCATCGTCATCGGTACCGGGATGTTCAACACGATCGGCGTCAACCTGCTCGGCGAGTCCTACAACTACCGGGAGACCATCTCGCCGTGGTTTCGCGGCATCCTCACGCTCAACCCCCAGCCCGAGCTGATGGTCGATGCGCCCCCATCGTTCAAGATGCATGCGCTCGCCGCCATGGCGCTGTTCGCGCTGTGGCCGTTCACGCGGCTCGTCCATGCCTGGAGCGTGCCGCTTACGTACCTCCGCCGCAGCTTCATCGTCTATCGAGCGAAGTAGCTGGCGCGAGGCCAGACGGAAACGAGCTGTGATGAACAAGCCAAGGTCGACACGTCGAGTTGCGCTGCCGATCGTCGCCATCGTGGTCGTGTTCTCGATCGTTGCCGTCGCGTTTGCGACGAGTCGTGATGGCGGTGGAACCCAGTCCTCGGCGGCACGGTCGACCGATGGTGTGGGACCCGTTGGAACGATCTGGGTCGCCAACGAGCAGGGCGACACGCTTACTGCGATTGACGCGCGCACCGCTTCGGTGCGCATGACCGCCACCGGCATTGCTGCACCGCACAACATCCAGGCCAGCGACGATGGCTCGCAGGTGTGGGCTGTCAGCGGGCGCGATTCGCAGCTTGTCGGCATCGATACGGTTCGCATGCGACAGATCGGACGCGTCCCCACCGGCTCGCATCCAGCACACGTCGTGCTTGCGGCAGACGCGGGAGCTGCCTACGTGACCGGTTCGAAGGCGGACGATGTCACCGAGATCGACCTGGCGCGCCTGCGCAGGCGAGCTTCTGTCGAGGTCGGGTCGTACCCCCACGGTCTGCGGCCGAGCCCCGATGGTCGGCTGCTGCTCGTCGCGAACATGAAAGGGGAGTCCGTCTCGGTGATCAATCGGGCCGGCATGCGTCGAATCGGCGACATCGACGTCGGCGATGCACCCGTTCAAGTGGCATGGATGCCCGATGGTCGTCACGCCTTCGTATCGCTCCATGGTGAGGATGCGGTGGTCAAGATCGATGTTGGTTCGAGGCGCGTGGTTGGTCGCGCGGACACCGATCCCGGACCCGCCCAGATCTTCGTCACGGCAGACGGCAGCAGATTGCTCGTCGCGAACCAGGGGTCCGCGCAGGACCCGTCGAGCACGCTGTCGGTCATCGATCCACGAACGATGAAGACGATCACCACAATCGAGACGGGCCGCGGCGCGCATGGGGTTGCGGCTGACCCGACTGGTCGTTTCGCCTTCGTGACCAACATGTACGCGGACGAGGTCGCGTTCGTCGACCTCGACAAACGCACGGTCATCGCGCGAACGAAGGTCGGCGCGCTGCCGAATGGCATCAGCTTCTCACCGCGACCGTTGCGTGATGACGTGCCCGCGAGCATTCGGCTTGAGCCGCTCAAGGCACCGAATGTCGGGCACGGACACGACGGAGATGCGCACTGACGCGATGCGAGCGGGCACGGTGTCTCAAGCTGCGAGCCGCTGATGTCGATTCTTGCCCGACGAAGAGGCGATTGGGGCCAGCCGTCCCGGATGAGAACGATGAGGAATCGGGAGCGCTGCGATTGCAGCGCCGGCGGATGTCGCAGCCGAATCGCACATAGCGATACACAGTCCTCGAATGAATCGTGGGGTTCGCTACGAGGAAGGGTCCCTCGGGCGCGATCCATTGGGTGTTGGCGAGGGGCGGCGCCGAATGGCGGCGGCGGTCGCCAACGCGCGAAAACGTGAGCGCCCCCGACTCCGAAATACGCGCAAGAAACGCGCAAGCGCCACTGGAAAACCCCGTCTACGGGTGTCTACGCCTGTCCAGCAGAAAAGCGGAAATATGCAGGTCAATCGTGCCTGGGAATGGCCTCGCGTGGACGCCCGTCGACCCCTTCGGGGTCCATGGTAAGGAAGGGGTCGTCGGTTCAAATCCGACAGAGGGCT
>JAGQUL010000191.1 GCA_020438525.1 Thermoleophilia bacterium
CGCTGCAGCAGCACGTCGTTGAGCAGCGACGAGGCGCCGTAGCAGAACAGGTGCGGCTGCAGCCAGTGCTCGCCCACAGTCTCGGCGACGGTCACCAGGTACTTGATCGCATCCTTCGAGGTGCGGATGCCGCCGGCCGGCTTGACGCCGATCTGCTCGCCGGTCACATCGCGCCAGTCGCGCACGGCCTCGAGCATGATGAGCGTGACGGGCAGGGTGGCGGCGGGGGAGATCTTGCCGGTGCTCGTCTTGATGAAGTCGGCGCCGCCGAGCATCGCGATCCAGCTCGCCGCGCGCACGTTGTCGTACGTGCCCAGCTCGCCCGTCTCGAGGATCACCTTGAGGTGCGCCTCGCCGCACGCCTCGCGGATTCGCTTCACCTCTTCGTACACGGTCGCGTAGTCGCCGCGCAGGAACGCGCCGCGATCGATCACCATGTCGATCTCGTCCGCACCTGCGTCGACGGCCGCCTTCACGTCGTCGAGCTTCGCGCTGAACGGCACCTGCCCGCTCGGGAAGCCCGTCGCGACGCTCGCCACGTGCACGCCGCTGCCTTCGAGCGCCCGCCTGGCCACGGGAACCATGTTCGGGTACACGCAGATCGCCGCCACCGACGGGATCTCCGGATCGCTCGGGTCGGGGCGCATCGCCTTGCTGCACAGCGCGCGTACCTTGCCCGGCGTGTCGGCGCCCTCGAGCGTCGTGAGGTCCATCGTCCTGATCGCCAGGTCGAGGCCCCACAGCTTCGCGTCGGTCTTGATCGATCGAGTCGTCATCGCCGCGGCGCGCTGCTCGGCGCCGACCTGGTCGATGGTGACTGCCTTGGCGCCGTCGACCACGGCGGCGATCGGCAGGTCGCTGGGCTCGTTGCGCCGCAGCGAGGTGGATTCGGCGGTTGCCACGGATCCGTCCATCCTTCCCGGGAATCCAGCGGCGAGCGACGCGGCCTCCCCGGTGCGGACCACGGCGTCGGGGCCGCTCACGCATCCCCGAGCGACCACCACGATCCTAGCGATCTTCGAAACACCGTGCGTCGCATCAGCGCGCCGAATTCCGCCGATTCGACCAGAGCATGCCTAACTTCCTGCAGCAGCGGGTACCGGAACCGCATGGATGCCCCCCGACAGCCACGCTGGCGTCGCCGAAGCGCTGCGCGGTCCGCGCAGGTGCGGCGCATGCTCGCGGTGGGTGCGGGCGTGGGCCTCGCGCTCGGTGTGTTGTCGCTCATCCTGATCGGCATACCGGACGACGACCAGGCCTGGCTCGAGCGCGCCGCGCTGCTGCTGCCGACCGTGGTGTACGTCGTGTGGTGGTTCATCGACCCCAACCTCCAGCAGCTCGCCGACGAGCCGGTCGAGGACGACCAGACGCCGCCGGCCGACGTCCGCATCGAGCGGATCGAGTCGGTGTTCGACGAGGCCGCGGTGCCGCGAGCACGCCGCGAGCGCCCGACGCTCCCGCAGGATTCCCCCCGCCGCAACGAGCTGCGCGCCTCGATCCGCCGCGACGAAGATGCCGCCGCAGAGATCGATCCCGAGTCGTTCGGCGTGCGCCGCCCCACCCGGCACGTGGAGCAGACCGGCACCACCCCCGCACCGCGCTGACGATCCCGGCCAACGCCCGGCCGACCGCGGCCACCAGCAGCGATCCGCGTCGCGTCGCGCACAGGTCGTCGTCCACCATGTGTGTCGTGAATTTCGTCGACCCGAATCGCCTGCTCAACCACCGCCGCTACCGCGTGCCGTCGGAGGCTCGCCCTGCCGACGACACCGCGCAGCGTCGCCTGCGCCGGATCGTGCTGACCGGTGGCCCGGGCAGCGGCAAGTCGACCGCTGCGTCGTTCCTCGCCCGCGAGTTCACCGACGAGCTCTGGGTGCTGCCCGAGAGCGCCACGCTGCTCTACAAGGGCGGGCTGCCGCGTGCCACCACCGACCGCGGCCAGCAGGTCGCCCAGCGCGCGATCTACACCGTACAGCGATCGCTCGAGGAAGCCACCGCGCTGCAGCATCCAAGCCGCGTGCAGCTGTGCGATCGCGCCACCGTCGACGGCGCCGCCTACTGGCCCGACGGCGCCGATTCGTTCTTCCGCACGCTCGGCACCTCGCGCGAGCGCGAGCTCGGCCGCTACGACGCGGTGGTGTTCATGCACACCGCGGCGCTGCTGCCGGCAGGCTACGAGCGCGACATGGAGGTCCGCACCGAGGATCGCGAGCTCGCGATCGACCTCGACCGCCGCATGTTCGACCTCTACGCCGACCATCCGCGGCTCGTCGCGATCGACAGCCACGCGTCGTTCCTCGACAAGCTCACCACCGTACGCAACGCCGTGGCAGGGCTGCTCGAAGGCTTCGAGGCCGAGGCACGTCTCGAGGTGCTCGCGCCCGAGCCCGAGGCGCCGCTGTCGTCGCTCATGGGGCTGAGCAGCGTGCAGCACGTGCTGCCCGTCGCCGACTGACACGAACGCATCGAGGCGACGACGGCGAGGTCCGCGCGCGACGATCCCGGGTCTTCGCGGGTCAGAGCTGGCGGTCCTGGTCGAGCTCCGCGCCCTGCTGCCCGCGCGGGATGCCGCCGCGAGCCGGGATCAGTCCCGGCGCGAGCAGGCCCGCGAAGATCGCAGCGGGAGCGCCCTCGACGAGCAGCGTGGCAGCGGTCGCGAGCCAGTCGGCCCATCCTGCGTCGACGAGCCCGGATGGTCCGGGGTCGACGACATAGCGGGTGAGGATCGCGACTGCGGCGATCACCACGGCCGTGAGCGTGTGCGCAGCGCCGACCGCGAGGCTGTTCATGAGCCGATCATGGTCGGTGTGCCGCAGCCGGTGCACGAGCACCGCGACGAACGCGATGAACGTCACGAACGCGGTCACGACGGTGCCCACGCCGTATGCGAAGCCGGGTTCGGGATTCACGATCTGCTGGCTGCTCGTCACGGCGATCAGGCCGATCACCAGCCCGGATCCGACCGCGGTCGCCAGGACCGCCTCGAGCCACGTTCCGAGCACGAAGCCCACGTCCACCTCGCGGCGCCACACGTGGTAGTGGTCGCCCCATTCGGGATGGTCGGAGGATTCGACGGCGGCGGCGAGCGCCTGCGGGTGCAGCTGTTCCATGCCTCGAGCGTGCCACCGTGCGCGCTGGCTAAACGGCTCAGCTGCCGGTCACTGATCGTGCGCCGCGGTGATGCATCTCTCCCCACGCGGAGCTCGATCCGGGATCGGTCGGATGTCCGAGCCCCGACCACATCCCGGCGAGCAGGCCGCGGATTCGCCACGCGGCGGTGCGCTGCCGATGCCCGAACTGCTCGAGCAGTGCCGCGCCGGCCAGCGTCCACACATCCGACGGTCGCAGCGCGAAGCCCCGTCCCCAGACCTGTTCGAGCAGCACTGCGCCCATGCTGAGCGCCATCCCGAACAGCACCGCGAACGAGCCCAGTGCGACGACGACCGTCCACGACAGTGCCCCCGAGGTCGCCGCGGCCGAGAGCGCGGCCAGACCGAGCAGCTCGACCAGCGGCGCGAACAGCTCGAACAAGCCAAGGAACGGCATCGATAGCAGGCCGACCGTGCCATGTCGCGCATTGAACATCATCGATCCATGGAGGCGCACGACCTCCGCGAGGCCGCGGTGCCAACGGATCCGCTGGGCGCGCAGCGACGCGAGGTCCTCCGGAACCTCCGTCCAGCAGAGCGGCTCTGCCAGGTGCACCAGCTGCGGTCGACGCCCGCTGCGGCGCACGCGGGCATGCAGCCGGAGCACGAGCTCGAGATCCTCGCCGACGGTCGTGGTGTCGAGACCACCCACCGCTCGCAGCACGCTTGTGCGATACATGCCGAACGCACCGCTCACGACGGGAAGCGCGCCCAGCGACGCCCAGCCTGCACGTCCGATGTGGAATGCCCTCGAATACTCGACCAGCTGCATCCGTGCGAGCCGCGACCGGGGCATCTCTGAGCGAACCGACCCGTCTTCGGTCACCGTCGCGCCGTTCAGCACGCGTATCGACGCGCTGACCCCAGCGACCTGATCGCCGAGCTCGACGAACGGAAGGATCGAGCGCGCCACGGCATGCGGTGCGAGCATCGAGTCGGCATCGACGAGCAGGCAGAACTCGCCGCTCGCTCGTTCGAGCGCGCAATTCACCGCATCGGCCTTGCCGCCGCCGCTCGTCTCGATGACGGTCAGCCGAGGATCGCTCCGGCTCCGCGACACATCGCGAATCCGACCCCGCGTTCCGGGCGGACGCTCGAGGAGCGCCGGGACCGACGCGAGGTCGAACGCGTCGTGCAGGTTCCGCACCGTCCTGTCCGTGCAGCCGTTCGGCACGACGATGACCTCGAAGCGATGCCACCGCTGTGCGAGCAGCGAGCGAACGGTCCCCACGATCGATGCCTGTTCCTGGTGCGCCGGAACCACGATCGTCACCATCGGCTGTGCGGGCGAGACCGCGAGCTGGTCCATCCCCCAGCTGCGTCGTCGTTCTGCGTCGAGCTCGTGGTGGGTCGCGCGGATCGCGCGGACGAGCAGCGTGACGTAGCCGGTCGCGAACACCACGAGGAAGCTCCCGACGATGATCTCGACGATCGTGTACGCACCGGCGCTCGTCATCCCTGCCCCCCGGTCGGACCGCGCGGCGGGTCGGGCAGGGGGTGCTGCACGGGCGCAGGGTAGATCGCCTCGACGGGGTTGGAGCGCGACACGATCGACGTAGCGAGCTGTCGAACGCGGGGGTCGGGATCCCGCAGCGCGGCGGCCACCGCGATTCCCGACTCGAAGCCGCCCGCGAGCAGCTGGTCGGCGGCGACGGTCGGCGACAGGACGCCGGTCCGTACTCCATCCAGCAGTGATCGTGCGGCGTCGCCCGAGCCAAGACGTCCAAGGTCGCGCGCGATGCGCGTGCGCTCGACCGGGTCCTGTTCCGCCTGTAGCCAGCCACCGAGTGCCGATGCCAACCGGGGATAGTGGCCTTCGAGCATGAGTGCATCGGCGTGGTTCGGGAGCACGCGTGCTTCGGTCGGGAGCGCGCTCGAATGTCGTGCGGGCGCGGGATATGGCTGGTACTGCTGCTCCGGCGGCAGCTGCACGACGATTGTCGGGGGTTGCGGCGCGGGCAGCACGGTCTGTGGCGGGATGAGTACCTGGACCGGTGGTCGTACCGGAAGCGGGGCGGGGGAGTGGAGCCGAAGGCGCTCGACCGGCATGCCGGCAGGTGGCGCATGGCTCGTGCGGTGCGCGGCGCGTGCGAGCCATGCAGCTGCGAGCGCACAGCCAACGGCTGTCACAAACGCCACGGCTCCGCCCACGACGGCGAGCCACACCACTACATGACTATCCATCACCCAAACCTACTCCACGGAAATGTTTGACGAGCGAATGACGTAGTAGGTTTCGTCAATTACACGGTCGGTGACGACGCGGTGGATGCATGGCCGGCGTTCGAACCGGTCAGAACCCGGTCCGATGAACGTACTCGACGCGATTCCGACCCACGAGTGCCCTCCAACGCGGCCAGGGCCACCGCCGCCACCGGCGCCAGTGCCACCCGGTCCACCTCGGGCATTTCGTGGCATGTATTTCGGTCGCGCGACGGGGGCGTGGTGGCGCATCGGAGATGCGTTCGCGATGCGGCTCGGGAGGAGCCTCGGTTCCGTCGACGGATACGGCCGGTGGGCCGATGCCGTCGCGGCCGCTGCCGAGCTGTCGAAGGGTGACGCGGGGGCGATCGCGATCTGTGACGATCGCAATCGGCTCTACCTGCACGTCGTCGTGACCGGTTACCTCGTGCATCGGCCGCTGCACGTCGGCGTGCGTCACGAACGCGGCTACGCATTCAACGGGGATGCTGTGCGGGGGATCGTGGACGGTGGCGTGACCGTGAGTCGTGGCGACTGCCTGCACCGGTGGGTTCGCGCCCCGCGCGCGTGACGCCGGTCGACGTCGGTCAGCCGGCTTCGCGCACGCAGCCGGGAGACTGCCCGCTGTCGGGAGGAACCGGTCCCTGCTTGCCGAGGAACATCCGCACTACGGCGCGGTTGTCCTCGGACGGGATGATGATCGATGCGCCCTCGCTGTTGGTGTCGAAGTCGCCACCCAATCGACAGCGCAGGTTGTTCTCGGGCTTCGACCACCACTTGCCGAACGCCATGGCCATCATCTCCGATGCACTCAGGTCGGTGGCAAGTGGTGCGATCGCCGCCTTGGGCGTGTCGCGCGGATGCAGCACGGAATCCTTCGAAGCGAGCTCGGCCACGATCGCGTCGATCACGCGCTGCTGACGACGGATTCGCCCAAGGTCGCTGCCCTCCTGCTCGTTCAGCTCGATCGTTCGCTCGTCGACCTTGCGAATTCGTGCGTAGGCGAGCGCGTGCTTGCCGTCGAGCGTGATCTTTCCCCGCGGGAACACCCACCGCTTGCCGTCGAAGGCGCAGTCGTCGCACGTGCCGGAGCGCACCATGTAGGGGTTCTGGATCGTGATCCCGCCGAGCGCGTCCACGACGTCCTTGAACCCGTCGAAGTCGATCTGCGCGACGTGGTTCACGTCGATCCCGGTCACCGAGCGCACGGTCCGGATCGCGAGCGGCAGGCCACCGTCCGAATAGGCCTCGTTGATCTTCGCCGTGCCGTGACCCGGGATGTCGACGTAGAGGTCGCGCGGGATCGAGAGCATCGACACCGTGCGACTCGGCACGTCGACGCGCATCAGCATCAGCGTGTCGGCGCGGCCGGTCGTCTCGCCCTTGCTCTGGCGATACGCCGACGTGTCTGCGCCCACGAGCATCGTCACCTGTGACGAGGCGATTGCCGGGCCGTCAGCGGGGGCGAGCGCCGCCGCTGCGGCCTTCGGCAGCCGATCATTTGCGTCCTTGACCGCGCCGCGGAACGACAGGAACGCGATCAAGCCCCAGGCTACGACGAGCACGAGCACAACGAACACGGCACGCCGCGCGAAGCGCAGCACGCGGCGCGGAGCCCCGGCGTGGCGCGGTCCGCCGCCGGTTCCGTTGGTGGCCACGTCGCCCCACTGGATGGCTCCGTCGCCCTTCACCCGCCGTGGCTGGCGGTAGACGCGATATGGTTTCTCGCTCGTCGGCACTACCGGAAAGTATAGGAACATCGATGGAAGCCAACGCTGCATCAGGCGCCGTTATCGGCGTCGACCTGGGCGGAACCAAGCTGATGGCAGGGCTCTTCGACTCGAGCGACACGCTCGTCGCGCGTGAGCGCGTCGAGGTCGTGGGCTTCGACTCGGACCGCCTCGTAGCGGAGCTCGTAGGCACCGTGAACAAGCTCGTCGCGGAATCGTCCGAGCCCGTGCGCGCCGTGGGGTTCGGCGTGCCGACGACGATCGACCAGCGCACCGGCACCGCGGTGCTCGCAGCCAACCTGCCGATCGCGGACCTGCCGCTGCGCGACATCCTGCAGGACCGAACCGGGCTGGCCGCGTTCATCGACAACGACGCGAACGTCGCCGCGCTCGCCGAGCAGCGCCTCGGCGCGGGCGCGGGCCGCACGCAGGACCTGATCATGATCACGCTCGGCACCGGATTCGGCGGCGGGATCATCGCCGGCGGCCGGATCGTCCGCGGCGCGATCGGCGCCGGCGCGGAGCTCGGCCACATGTCGATCGACTTCGACGGCCCGCCCTGCGTCGCACCCAACTGTCCCGGCGTGGGCTGCATCGAGACGTTCGTGAGCGGCAGCGCGCTCGCCCGCGACGCCGCCGCCTACGCATCCGAGCACCCCGACTCCCCGCTCGGTCGCGCGGTCGCATCGGGCGAGCCGGCCCGCGGCGAGACCGTGCTCGCGCTCGCCAAGCAGGGCGACGCCGCGTGCATCGCGATGTTCGAGCGGCTCGGCGAGCGGCTCGGCGTGGCGCTCGCCAACCTCGTGAACATCTTCAACCCGGGCATGATCGCGCTCGGCGGCGGGCTCACCCCGGCGCTCGAGATCGTGCTGCCGATCGCCGAGCGGCTGCTCGTCGAGCGAGCGCTGCCGCCCGGCAACGAGTTCGTCGACGTGGTGCCGGCAAGCTTCGGCCCCGACGCCGGCATGGTCGGCGCGGCGCTGATGGCACGCGACGGGCTCGACGGTCGGCTCGAGGACGAGTAGCCCGATGCCCGGCACCCTGCACGTGTGCGCGGTGCCGATCGGCAACCTCGCGGATGCATCGCCGCGACTGCGCGAGGTGCTCTCGAGCGTCGACGCGATCGCGTGCGAGGACACCCGCACCACCGGTCGCCTGCTCGAGCTGCTCGACCTGCCCACGCCCCGGCCGCGCCTGCTCGCACACCACGAGCACAACGAGCGAGCCAGCGCCGCCGGCGTGGTGGAGCTGCTGCTCGCCGGGTCCGACGTGGCGATCGTGAGCGATGCCGGCACCCCCGCGGTGAGCGATCCGGGCGTCGAGCTCGTACGTGCCGCTCACGTCGCAGGCATCCCCGTGCGCGCGGTGGCGGGCCCGAGCTCCGTGGCGGCCGCGATCTCCGTGGCGGGCGCGTCGAGCGAGCACGGCTTCCATTTCGCGGGGTTCCTCCCGCGCGGCGACGCCGCACTGGAGGAGCTGCTGGCGTCGACGCGCAGCCAGGTCGTCGTCGCGCTGGAATCCCCGAAGCGGGTGCGCGCGTCGCTCGAGGTTGCGGCGCGCGTGCAGCCCGAGCGGTGCGTCACCGTGTGCCGCGAGCTCACGAAGCTGCACGAGCAGGTGTTGCGCGGAACACCCGCCGAGCTGCTCCTGCAGCTGGGCGACGACGTGAAGGGCGAGGTCGTGCTCGTGCTCGACGCAGCGACCGACGCCGCGAACGAGGATGACGCGCCCGCACCCGCGCTCGCCCTCGCGCGCGACCTCGTCGATGCGGGCGTGCGCAGCAAGGACTCCGCCAAGCTCGCGGCGCGGCACGTCGGCGGCCGCTCCCGCGCGATCTACGACGCACTGGTCGCCGAGCGCCGCGACTGACGGCCCGCGGGGGCGAGGCACTTCGTGCAGGCCGCGTGACGAATTCGTCACGCATTCGACTCGAACTGCGCACAATGCGTCACAGGTCGGGCGGCAGGCTTGCAGCATGGTTCGCTCGCTGCTGCATCTGCTCGTCGCCGTGGTCGTGCTGCTGGGCGCGATCGGCGGGTGGGGCGCCGCTCCGGCTCGCGGCGCGACGCTCACGCTCGACCCGCACCGGTTCGTGCTGGTCGAGCCGTACCGGTACGACGAGGCGCGCCGCTTCGAGCGCGGCTGGAACCGCGGTGCCGACGTGGCCGTGGTGGGCGGGCGCGTTCCCGCGCCGGTCGGTGGCGTGGTGCGCTTTGCCGGGCGTGTCGCCGGTCGCGGCGTGGTCACCATCACGGCGGTCGTGGATGGCGAGCCTGCGGTGGTCACCATCACCGGGCTGACGACGACCAGCGTGCACGCAGGCGACCCGATCGCCGCTGGCGCGGTGGTGGGGGATGGCTTCACGGTACACGTCGGTGCCTACGACCCGAAGCGGCGCTCGCGCTACCTGCCGGTGGCGATGCGGCAGGCGACCGACGGCGTTCCGGGGGCCATGAGCGATGCCGGGGCCGCCACGGTCGGGCAGCGGCGATCACCGATCGGTGACGGACTCGCCGGCCGCATCGAACGGCTCGTCGCGGGCGACCTCACGACGTGGGTGGGGACGCCGCGCGCGCCAGCCATGCCGACGCCGGTCGCCGTTCGCGCCGTGCCTGTCGCGCGCGTCGACGGTGCGCGGACGTCGAGCTCGGTGTTGGACGCGATCGATGCGACCATCTCGAACGCGCGTCGCGGGACGGCCTCGCCTGGAGCCGCGTCGAGCGCGCGCACGATCGCGCCGCCGGCCAGCGACCCGGGCGATAGCGACCCGGGCGCGACCACCGATGTCGCGTCGGATCGAGGTCTGCAGGTTGGCCCGTCCGTGCTCGGCGCGCACGGCGGATCCGGTCGCACGGTCCCCGCCGTGGACCGACGACTCGAGCTCGCGGGGACTGGCGGGCACGATTCACCGGCGAGCGGCGTGCCGGCGCAGGCACCGGCGTTTCTCGCCCCGGCAGCGGCGGTCGGAGCGCCCGCGAGAGTCGTGTTCCTCGACGTTCCGTCGCACGCGGGGCCGCTGCGACGCGGTGAACCGACCAGGGCCGACGTGCCCGACGATGCGAATGGGACCGACGGCGACGGCGCGTCCGCCGATCCTCACCTGCGCGACGACGCGCAGCGCACCCGCCATGCGTCGAGCATGCGCTCGCGGTGGCTCGCGCTGGCCGCGATCGTCGGGCTCGTGCTCGCGGTGGCGGCGCTCGCCAGGCGCGCACGCCGATCGTCGACCCGGTCGGCGGCGGTGCTGCATCGTCCGCTTCCCGTGGTGATCCCTCGACCTGCTGCGCGGCGGCGCGTCGGGCGCGATGCGTGGGCACGCGTAGAATCGGGCAACGACCCCGACATGTCGCCCGCGCCGCGGGGACGTCAATTCGGAGCACCACCTGATGAGCGACTCGTTCTACATCACCACGCCGATCTACTACCCGAACTCGCAGCCGCACCTGGGGCACGCGTACACCACGATCGCGGCCGACGTGATCGCGCGGTACGAGCGGCTGATGGGTCGCGAGACGTTCTTCCTGACCGGCACCGACGAGCACGGGATGAAGATCGCCGACGCGGCCGAGGCAGCCGGTGAGGATCCGCAGGCGTTCACCGATCGCATCTCGCAGCGGTTCAAGGACCTGCTGCCGCTGCTCGACGCGAGGAACGACTTCTTCATCCGCACGACCGACCCGCAGCACAAGGCGTTCGTGCAGCGCGTGGCGCAGAAGATGTACGACCAGGGCGACATCTACAAGGACACGTACTCGGGGCTGTACTGCCGCGGCTGCGAGCGCTTCTACGTGGAATCGGAGCTCGGCGAGGGAACCACCTGCCCGATCCACAAGACCGAGGTCGAGCAGCTGGAGGAGACCAACTGGTTCTTCCGGCTGAGCGCGTACAAGGAGCGCCTGCTCGAGCACTTCAAGCAGAACCCCGACTGGATCCAGCCCCGCACCCGCTACAACGAGGCGCTCTCGCTGATCGACCAGCTCGAGGACCTGTCGATCAGCCGCTCCACGGTGACGTGGGGCATCGACGTGCCGTGGGACGACGACCAGGTCTTCTACGTCTGGATCGACGCGCTGTTCAACTACGCGTCGGCGCTCTCGTACGCGAAGCCGGGCGAGGACCTGTCGGCAACGTTCTGGCCGCCCACCGTGCAGCTGCTCGCCAAGGACATCCTCAAGTTCCACACCGTGTACTGGCCCGCGTTCCTGATGAGCGTCGGGATGGAGCTGCCGCCGCTGCTGTTCATCCACGGCTACCTCACCGTCGGCGGCGACAAGATGGGCAAGTCGATGGGCAACGCGCTCGATCCGTTCCCGATCATCGAGCAGCACGGACCCGACCCGCTGCGCTTCTACCTGCTGCGCGAGGTGCAGTTCGGGCAGGACGGCGCGGTGTCGCAGGAAGGCTTCGAGCGCCGCTACGACACCGAGCTCGCGAACGACCTCGGCAACCTCGTGAGCCGCAGCGCGTCGATGCTCGTGAAGTACCGCGGCGACGACGACGGGGTTGCGCAGGTACCCGAGGTGCCGAGCGGCGTGGAGACCGCGACCCAGGCCACGATCATGGTCGAGCGCTGGAAGACCGCGATGGATGCGTACGACCTGACCGGCGCGCTCGAGATCGTGTGGAGCTACGTGCGCGACCTCAACCGACTGGTCGAGGAACGCGCCCCGTGGAAGCTCGCCAAGGACGAGGCACAGGCCACGCTGCTCGACGCGACGCTCGGCGAGCTCGCGGAGGGGCTGTGCGCGGTGGCGTACACGCTCTCGCCCGTGATGCCGAGCACTGCCGGCAAGGTCGTGTCGACCTTCGGCGTCGAGCCGGACGCGCTCGCGACCTGGTCGTGGGGGATCGCAGCCGGCAAGGACGTGCGCAAGCCCGCGCCGATGTTCCCGCGCCTGGAGACCAGCGCCGTCGGCTGACGCTGCGAGCGCCGCTCAGCCGGCCACGGCGCGCTGCGGTCGCGGCGCGGCCGTTGCAGCAGCGGCGACCGTCTGCCGCGCGATCGGCGCGCGGCGCTCGTCGACGAGCAGCCAGCGAAGCATCACCAGCAGGTAGGCGGCAGGCACCGCAACGCCGAGCGTGAGCTCGACCGCCTCGGCCGGCGACGCGAGCTCGACCAGCTCGTGCATGCCGTAGGCGAGCGAGTACGTCGCGAACGCGATCAGCGCGACCCCCGTGACGCGGAAGAAGCGGCCGTAGTCCATGCGCATGCCGCGGCGGTACACGGCGCGACCGAGCACGGCAGCAGCACCGAAGCCGACCACGGCGGCGAGCGTCACCTGCAACGGTGCGCTCGACTGCCCGCCGGCCGCGAGCAGGATCATCACGGTCTCGAAGCCCTCGCGCAGCACCGCGACCGCGGCGAACACGAACACCGCGCTCGACGTGGTGGCCAGCGCCAGCCCCCCGGTCAGCTCGCCCTTGATCGAGCGCGCGTGGCGGCGCATCCACACGATCATCCAGGTCATCACGCCTGCCGCGCCGATCATCACGATCGCCTCGACCAGCATCTGGGCCGAGCCGTGCAGCTCGCCGACCAGGCGGAACGCCACGATCGCGCTCACCGTGCACAGCAGGGCCGATGCCAGCACGCCGCCCCACACCGCGCGGAACTGGTCGCGTCGACCCGTCTGGGTGAGGATCGCCGCCAGCATCGCGATGATCAGCGCGATCTCGAATCCTTCACGGAACGTGACGAGCGCCTGCAGCGCGAAGGTGGCGAGTGAGTCGATGAACATGGTCTCGAAGGCTCCAGTCGGGACGACGATGTGGGGCGCGCAACACGTCTGCGCCGCTTCCGTAAGGTGAACCTTACAGAACTGCGAATCCGGTGTCGAGCCTCCGCGAGCCGTAGACTCCGGCGCATGATCGACTCCCACACGCACCTCGACTACGCCGACGAGCCCGGCGAGTGGATCGCCCGCGCGCTCGCCGTGGGCGTGCAGGGCATGGTGTCGATCGGCTGTGGTGCCGACTCCATCCGCGCCACGCTCGAGATCGCGCGCGCCAACCCGGACCATGTCCGCATCGCGGCCGGCGTGCACCCGCTCAGCGCCGCCGAGTTCGACACGTCGACGTTCGACGAGATCGCCGAGCTCGCCCGCGACCCGCTCGTCGTGGCGATCGGCGAGACCGGCTTCGACCAGCATCACGACTGTGGCACGCTCGAGCAGCAGATGCCGGCCTTCGAGCTGCAGTGCGCGCTCGCACGCGAGCTCGACAAGCCGCTCGTGATCCACTCGCGCGCCGCCGAGCTGCACACGATCGCCGCGCTCGACGAGCACGCCGGCGACCTCGACGTGATCCTGCACTGCTTCGCGCTGAGCGCGCCCGAGTATCTCGAGGTCGTGCTCGCCCGCCCGAGCTGGGTCTGCTCGTTCGCCGGCAACCTCACCTACCCGAGCGCGCAGGACCTGCGCGACGCCGCCGCCACGATCCCGCTCGACCGGCTCATGGTCGAGACCGACGCGCCCTACCTCGCACCCAGGCCGATGCGCGGCAAGCGCAACGAGCCCGCATTCGTGCAGCACACGCTCCAGGTCCTCGCCGACGCGCGCGGGATCACGTTCGACGAGGCCCGCGCCGCCACCAGCGCAACCGCCGAGCGCGTGTTCGGCTGGACCCCCGCCGGGGTCGGGGCCTGACGCGCGCCGCCGGTCGTCGTCGCCCACCATCGCTTCCATGGCACAGCTCACCCTCGACCAGCTTCGCCGCTTCGGACTCACGCCCGACACGAACCTCGGCCAGCACTTCCTGGTCGACGACAACGTGCTGCGCGTGATCGAGCGCATGGCCGACCTGCAGCCCGCCGACGTCTGCTACGAGCCCGGCGTGGGCGTGGGCGTGCTCACCGACTTTCTCGCGCGCCGCACCGCGCACGTGCACGGCGTGGAGATGGACCGACGCCTCGAGGCACCGATCGACGCGATGCTCGAGGACCTCGACAACGTCACCATCCACTGGAGCGACGCCACCAGGCTGGACGTGTCGACGCTCGAGCCCGTGCCGAACAAGCTCGTGTCGAACCTGCCGTACCACGTCGCCGCGCCGATCGTGGCGGAGACGATCCAGCACGCGCCGTGGATCCGCAGCGGCTGCGTGATGGTGCAGAAGGAGGTCGGCGAACGCTTCTTCGCACCCGAGGGGTCGAAGGGCTACAACGCGCTCAGCGTGCTGCTCCGAACCACGTGCACGCGAACCGCCACGCACAAGGTCTCGCGCCAGGTGTTCGCACCGCCGCCCAACGTCGACTCGGTGCTCGTCGCATTCGAGCGGCACGACGACCACCTGGAGCCCGACGAGGTCGCCGCCTACGCCGCATTCGTGAAGCTCGCGTTCGCACACCGCCGCAAGACGCTCGCGAACAACCTGCAGTCGGCAGGCGTGTGCGCGCGCGAGCTGACCGTCGCCGCGCTCGACGCGGTGGAGCTGCCGCCGACCGCGCGACCCGAGCAGGTGTCGCCCGAGCGCTTCGTGCAGCTGTTCCGCCAGCTCGCCGTGGACGGAGCGGACGGATGATCGGCGGCGCCGACCTCGACCACGAGGAGCAGCACGACACGCTGCGCGTGAGCGTGCATGCGCCCGCGAAGCTCAACCTGCTGCTCGGCGTGGGCGCCCGGCGGGGCGACGGCTTCCACGAGGTCGCATCGATCATGCAGACGCTCGACCTCGTCGATCGCATCGACGTGGACATCGAGGCATGGGAATCCGACGAGATCGACGTGCTCGTGGAGGCGCCGGGCGTGCCGGGCGGCGACACGCTCGTGACACGCGCCGTGACGAGCCTGCTCGAGCGCGCGGGCGTCGGCGCTCGCGTGTGGGTGACGATCGACAAGGAGATCCCGATCGGCGCCGGCCTCGGCGGCGGATCGAGCGACGCCGCGGCTGCGATGCGCGCCGTGCAGTCGCTGCTCGCGCTCGACGTGCCGGAGCCCGAGCTGCACGAGCTGGCCGCGGCGATCGGCAGCGACGTGCCGTTCTTCCTGCTCGGCCCCGGCAGTGCCGCGTTCGCCACCGGGCGGGGCGAACTGCTCGAGCTGGTCGATCCGATCACCCCGAGCGCGTGGCTGCTCGCGTTTCCGAACGTGCACCAGTCGACCGCCGAGGTCTACGCACGGCACGACCCGTCGCTCGTGGAGCCGTTGCCGACGAGCGCGGGCGAGGCTCGTCGTCTCGCGCGGTCGAAGGACCGGCGCAATGACCTGGCCGGTCCGGCGCGGGCGGCGTGCCCGGAGCTCGATCGGCTGTGCACGGCGCTCGCGGACGCGGGCGGACACCCGCTCGTATGCGGCAGCGGCGCGACCGTCGCCACCCCGATCCGCTCGCGTGACGATCGCCACGCGTTCGAGGCGGTGGCGCGCAACGCCGTGCCGGGCTGCTGGCTGCGCGTCGCGTGGACGACGAGCTGACGCGCGTCGCGGCGCGGCCTGGTCAGTCGTCCATGCCGACGATCGACCGTGCCAGGTCGACCTTCTCGCCGATCGTGTCCTTCGCGGTGTCGAGCCACGAGCGTGTGTCGCCCTTGTTCAGGAAGTCGAGGAATCCCAGCTCGTTCGCCATCACCGGGAGGCCGAACCCGATGCGCGCCACGGTCGTGAGCGGCGCCTGGTGGATCCCGTGGTTGAGGATCGCGTTCAGGCGGCTTCCGCCGGATCCGTGCGTGGCGAGCGCCGCGAACGTGAACAGCCCGAGCTCGAACAGCCCGCCGAGCGACGCGAACACCCCGGTGCGGCCCGAGCGCGTCTCCATCAGCCCGTCGCCCGAGTTCAGGCCGTCGATCAGGTTCGGGATCCCGTACAGCATCTGGGCACCGACGAGCCCGAGGGTGAGCGCGTTCGAGGCCTGGTAGGCGTGCTTCCACGCATGCTCGGTGAGCACCTTGCTGCCGAGCTTGATCGTGCCGCCCGCGTGCGGAACGATGTCGTTCGTGGCGTGCCCGGAGAGCAGCTCGGCGGCCCAGAGCGCGGTCTTGCCCTGCGCACGGGCGTTCGGCAGCGCGAGCGCGATGCGCGGTCGGTCGAACACGAGCCCCTTGGCTGCCCCGCCCACGAGCGCAGTGCCGGTCGCCACCGCAGCAATCGTGCTGCGATGGTTCGGATCGCGCTGTGATGCGGCAATCTGCACCGCGGAGTCCCTTTCCCCAGAGCCGTGCATCCCCCCGAGGGCACGTACTCCCCTGCATGTCGAAGCAGCGGCCGTGCCCGTTCCACACCGATCGACGCCCGGCTCGCTAGGATTCGAGCCGCTGTGGGGCGTAGCCAAGCGGTAAGGCATCGGGTTTTGGTCCCGTGATCGGAGGTTCGAATCCTCCCGCCCCAGCCTGACCGATCCGTGACCGCCCTCGATCCCACCAGAAGGTCTCCACATGACATCACCACGCCAGCTCGCCGTCGTCGTCCTCGCCGCAGGCAAGGGCACTCGCATGAAGAGCGACCTGCCCAAGGTGCTCCACCCGCTGCTCGGCCGAACGGTGCTCGGCTGGGTGCTCAGCGCGGTGGAGCCGCTCGCTCCCGCACGAACGGTCGTGGTGACCGGTCACGGCGCGGAGCAGGTCGAGGCGTCGCTGCCTGCCGGCGTGCAGACCGCGCGCCAGGTCGAGCAGCGCGGCTCGGGTGATGCCGTGGCCGCCGCACTGCCCGCGCTCGACGGCTTCAGCGGCGACGTGCTCGTGGTGAACGGCGACGGCGCACTGTTCACGACCGACACGATGCGCGCCGTGGTGGAGGGCCACCAGGCTCGCGGCTCGGTCGCGACCGCGCTCGCGATCCGTGGTGACGTGGCGCTGCCCTACGGCCGCGTGATCCGGGGCGAAGACGACCAGGTCGACGCGATCGTCGAGGCGGTCGATGCGACCGAGGCCCAGCTCGCGGTCGACGAGCTCAACGCCGGCGTGTACTGCTTCGATGCGGACGTGCTGCGCGGCGCGGTGCCACGCCTGAGCGACGACAACGCCAAGGGCGAGCTCTACATCACCGACCTGCTCGGCATCGCGGCAGGCGACGGTGGTCGAACGCTCGGCGTGGTGGCCGGCGGGCCGGAGGAGCTGCTCGGCATCAACACCCGCGCAGACCTGGCCGAGGTGGAGGACGTGCTTCGACGCCGCATCCTGGATGCGCACATGCTTGCCGGCGTGACGATCTCGATGCCCGACACGGTGCTGGTCGAGCCGACCGTCGAGCTCGAGCCCGACTGCGTGCTGCTGCCGCGCACGATCCTGCGCGGGCGAACGCGCGTGGCGACCGGCGCAGTCGTCGGCCCGGATGCGGGGCTGCAGGACACGATCGTCGAGGCCGGCGCGCACGTCGAGCGCAGCGTCGCCCGGGATGCGCGGATCGGTGCCGGCGCGACCGTCGGCCCGTTCGCCTACCTTCGCCCGGGTGCTGACCTTCGGTCCAATTCGAAGGCCGGCACGTTCGTCGAGATCAAGAACTCCGTCGTCGGTTCGGGTGCGAAGGTGCCGCACCTCAGCTACGTCGGCGATGCGACGATCGGCGAGGGCACGAACATCGGCGCCGGCAACATCACCGCCAACTACCGTCCCGAGCTCGGCCGCGGCAAGCAGCGAACGACGATCGGCGCGAACGTTCGCACCGGCTCCGACTGCGTGCTGGTGGCGCCGATCACGATCGGCGACGGTGCCTGGACCGGTGCAGGATCGATCGTCACCGAGGACGTGCCGGCCGGCGCGCTCGCACTGGCTCGAGCCCGTCAGACGAACATCGAGGGCTACGCCGAGCGCGTGATGGACTCGGCCAACGCCTGAGCCGCGCGTGGCCGGATGCGGGACGCGTCCGTCGCCGCGTCAGGGCCAGGCAATGACACGTTCGTCCACCTGCCTGACGAGCTCCCGCACTTCGCCCAGATCCAGCACGAGGGACGCGCTGACCTCGACATCGTGTGATCCGGCGCGCCCGGCGCTGCTGAAGAGCCGGTGCTGCAGCGACCCGAGCGCGCGGTTCCACTCGTCGGCCTGCCCCGGTGTCAGGCGTCCAACTTTCGATCCGGTCGCACCGTCCGGCACGAGCTGCATCGCCGCAAGTCCCTCGCGTGCCTGCCGGATGCCGTTCGCAGCTCCCATGTTCCCGGACTTGAGCGCGGTTCGCACCGCCGCGGGTGTCGGCGCGGTCACGATCTCGAGCGACGATCGTCGCAGCTCGCGCGACGCGGTCTTCAACCCGAGCATGACATCGACCGACGCGTCCGAGAACGTGACGTGAATTGGTGGCAGTATCGGCATGTGCAGTCGCTCCTCGTGCGCGAACGCCCTCTGAAGGCATTTGTCCCTGCCGGATCATCGATGCGCGACGGACGGCCGTTCCACGTACCGCCCGGCGGATGTGCCACACTACGAGTACAGTGAGTTCGCATCGCCCAGACGCGCGCCAGGAGGCCGGCCCTGATGACCGCATCCACCGAGACCCTGCTCGACGGAGTCTCCGGATTCCCGAGCATCGACGCTGACATGAACCCGTCGACGCGCAGCTGGGGCGAATCGGCGCTCTCGCGATCGAGCGAGAAGCGGCTCATGGTGTTCGCCGGATCTTCGAACCGCGAGCTCGCCAAGGGCATCGCGCAGCGACTGGGGATCAAGCTCGGCGACGTGATCACCAAGGACTTCTCGAACGGCGAGACGTACGTGAAGTTCGACGAGAGCGTGCGCGGCGCCGACGTGTTCCTGATCCAGTCGCCGAACGGCAAGGGCACGATCAACGACCAGCTCATGGAGCTGCTGATCATGATCGACGCCGCGAAGCTCGCGAGCGTCCACCGCATCACCGCGGTGATGCCGTGGTTCCCGTATGCACGCCAGGACAAGAAGGTCTCCGGTCGCGAGCCGATCACGGCGCGCCTGATGGCCAACCTGCTCGAGGCAGCGGGCGTCGACCGCGTGCTGAGCATGGACCTGCACACCGGCCAGCTGCAGGGCTTCTTCAACATCCCGGTCGACCACATGACCGCCGTGCCGATCCTGTCGCAGTACTTCCGCGACAAGGGTCTCGCCGGCGACGGCAGCGTGGTCGTGTCGCCCGACGCGGGCGGCGCCAAGCGCGCGAAGAAGTTCGCCGACCGGCTCGACACGTCGCTCGCGATCCTCACCAAGGAGCGCCCGCAGCACAACGTGGCGGAGGTCACGAGCGTGATCGGCGACGTGAGCGGCAAGGTCGCGATCATGATCGACGACATGATCGACACCGCCGGCACGCTCTGCGCCGGCGCGCAGGCGCTGCTCGACCACGGCGCCACCGCCGTGTACGCGTGCTCCACGCACGCCGTGTTCAGCGGCCCCGCGCTCGAGCGAATCCGCGACAGCGTGATGACCGAGGTCGTCGTCACCGACACGATTCCCGTCTCGGTCGTGGACCGCCCCGACAACATCTGTGTGCTGAGCGTCGCCGGCGTGCTCGCCGACACGATCCGCAACGTGTTCTGCGACGAGAGCGTCAGCTCGATCTTCGGTGGCGAGAACCAGCTGTTCTGATCGACCGGAAGTCGACGCGAAGGCGTCGCACAAGCGCGTAGTCCTACGGTAAGCCTGCACGATCCCGAGGTCGTCAGGAAAACGACTGGAGTGGGACCGGCACGCCGCCGATGTCGATCGGGTGATGCGACGCGGGCAGCGACACTCGACCCGAAGGCTTCGCCATGCCGTGGGCATGGCCGTGCTCGTGCTGCTCGCACTTCCCGCGTGCGCGAGCGCGACGGTGCAGGTCACGCACGGCGGATTCTCCGTTCCCAGCGGCACGCCGTCGATCACCGACGGGCTGATCGTGCAGGGACAGGGCAGCGACGACCAGGTGACGATCACCTTCGACGCGCACGGCACCCTGGCCGACCAGAGCGACGACACCATCCTCGTGTCCTCCACCCTCGGCGCGGTCGACGACTCCGACGGCCCGGGCAACGGTCCCTGCAATCCCGTGACCGGCAACACCGACGTGGTCGAGTGCCAGCTGGCATCGCTTGGCGAGCCCGGCAAGTGGCTGGTCAGCGGCGAGGGCGGCAACGACCAGATCGTGATGGCCGGTGACACGCCGGTCACCGGGACCACGATCATCCTCCTCGGCGGGATCGGCGACGACGAGATCCGCGGCAGCGCAGCGCGCGACTTCATCTTCGGCGACGACGGCGCGGGCGGCGGCGACTGCCACGACGCGGTCGACAACCCGACCGGCGTCGACTCGTGCAACGACACGATCCACGACGGAATCGGAGTCGACTACATCCGCGGCGAGGGCGGCAACGACACCGTCGTGCAGGAGCCGCTCGGTTCGACCACCGCCGACCAGGACGCCGACAACATCGTGCTCGGCGACGGCTCCGACGACACCGTCAGCTACGCCGATCGCGAGTCATCGAAGCCGGTCACCGTCTACGCGCCCCTGAACTCGCCCGACTCCGGATCGGCCGGCGAGGGCGACAGCATCCAGTCGGGAACCGAGCACGTGATCGGCACGGGCGGAGCCGACATCTTCTACGGGCAGTCGGCGGCCTACCCGCTCACCTTCGACGGGGGCGCCGGCAACGACGTGTTCTGGCCCGGCCCGAACGGCGAGACGTTCATCGGCGGAGCCGGAACCGACACCATCCGCTACGACGATGCCACCGCCGCCTACTCCGGCGTGGTGATCACCGCCGACGGCGTGGCGAACGACGGCGACGACCCGGGTACGCCGTCGAACGTCGACAACGTCGGCAGCGACATCGAGCAGATGCTCGGCAGCGCCGGCAACGACACGATCCTGGGCGCGCCCGTCGCCGGTTGCCGGGTCGCCGGAGGCGCCGGCAACGACACGATCACCGCGCCCGCAACCGGATGCATCCTCGAGGGTGGTGACGGGATGGACACGCTCGTCGGTGGTGCAGGCAACGACGTGATCCGCCCGGGCGCGAGCAGCACCACCACGCCCGACACGATCACCTTCGGCGGCGGCAGCGACATCGCCGACTACGGCACGCCGTCGATGCTCAACGGCATGTCGGGCATCAGCGGGGTCCAGGCGAACGCTACTGTCGGCGCGTCGAACTGGTGCTACGGGCTCGGCACCGGCACGGCCGCGAGCGCGTACAAGTTCGTTGCGGGTGCAGCGCACCGGGACTCATGGACCGACTCGCCCGAGCGGATCATCGGCACCGCCGTATCCGACACGCTGTGCGGCGGCGGCTCCGGGACCCGGCTCGACGGCGGTGCGGGCGTCGACATGCTGATCGGCGGTGCCGGCAACGACCAGCTCTACGGCGGCGACGGCGACGACCTGCTCAACGGACAGGCCGGCAACGACTACCTCGACGGCGGCGCGGGCGACGACAACCTCAACGGCGGCGCCGGGGCAGACGTCGTGGACGGTGGCCCGGGCAACGACCCGCACGTGCGTGGCGGTGGCGGCAGCGACACGATCCGCGGCGGCGACGGCAACGACGTGCTCGACGAGATCGCGTTCAGCGTGGTGATGGCAGGTCAGAGCGCGCAGGAGCTCGACGGTCCCGACGTGCTCGACGGCGGCCCGGGGACGGACTCGATCGACGGCAACGTGGGCGACGACGTGATGGCGTGCACGCCGGACTCGCTCGCCGACACCTGGACCGACAGCGGCGGCGGGGTCGAGGTGTTCGATTGCAGCGGCCTGTGGTTCCCGATCGGCTACAGCACCGGCGCCGGCATCGACAAGCTGGTCGGCACCGGCGGCAACGACTCGCTCGGCGGCGCGCCGCTGATCGACGGCAACGCCGGCGACGACCAGCTGTGGGCGCCGCCCGGCGGCACGCTCGTGGGAAGCTGGGGCAACGACGTGCTGCACGGCAGCAGCGGCAACGAGGTGCTCGACGGCGGTCCCGGCAACGACGTGCTCGACGGCGGCGACGGCAACGACACGCTGAACGGCGGCGACGGCAACGACACGCTGATGGGTGGTGGCGGCGACGACACCCTCGACGGCGGTGGTGGCGGGGACGTGCTCTCCGGTGGCCCCGGCACGGAGGTCGTGAGCTACGAGTCGCGTGGCGGCCCGGTGACCGTGACACGCGGCGGTGGTGCCGACGACGGACAGCCCGGTGAAGGTGACGACGTGGGCAGCGACATCGAGGTCGTCGTCGGATCGAACTTCAACGACCGGCTCTCGACCGGCGTTGCCGGTGGCGAGCTGCGCGGCGCGGGCGGCAACGACGTGCTGATCGGCGGCGCCGGCGGCGACGTGTTCGACGGTGGCCCGGGCAACGACCGGATCGCGTCCGGTCCCGGGGCGGACGTGCTGCACGGTGGCGACGGCAACGACACGCTCCTGGGTGGCGGTGGCAACGACCAGGTCTGGGGCGACGCCGGCAACGACGTGCTCGACGGCGGGTTCGGCAAGGACCTGTTCGTCGGTGGCAGCGGGCGCGACACCGCCGACTATCGCAGGCGACGCCGGCCGGTCAACGTCGGGATCGGCATCGGAAAGTGGAACGACGGCGAGCGACGCGAGCGCGACCACATCGGCAAGGACATCGAGAACGTGTTCGGCGGGCGCGGCAACGACGTGCTCGTCGGAAGCGCGGGATCGAACATCCTGCGCGGCTACAACGGCAACGACCGGATCGACGGCGGCAACGGCAACGACCGCCTCTACGGCGACAACGGCAACGACCGGCTCACCGGCGGCAACGGCAACGACCGTTTCTACGGTGGTCGTGGCAACGACCGGATCTACGCGAAGGATCCGATCGTGCGCCATCGACGCTTCCACGAGCTGATCCTGGGCGGTCCAGGGCGTGACTGGGTGCAGGCCGATCCGGCCGATCGAGCGCGACAGGTAGAGGCCCGTCGACGGGTCGTATATCGCAAGGTGAAGCGCCGCCGACACCGCTGATCGGGAAATCCGGTATGCTTCGCGGTCGCTCGCCCATCCGGGATGGTCGAGCCATGAATCGATTTTCCCCGAGGATCCAGCATGACCCGAGCCAGCCTGACCATCGAGAAGCGCGACGCCAGTGGCAAGTCGCCCGTCGCACGCCGCCTGCGCAAGACCGGCCGCGTGCCCGGCGTGATGTACCACTCCGACGGAAACGTGCCGTTCAGCGCCGACGCGCTCGAGCTCGCAGCCGTGCTCCGCAAGGGTGCGAACCTGATCGACGCCACGGTCGACGGCACCGAGCACCTGACGGTGCTCAAGGACTACGACGTGCACCCGGTGCGCGGATCGCTCATGCACATCGACCTGCAGGCCGTGACCATGGACCAGACGGTCCGCACCACGGTGCAGCTCGTGCTGACCGGCACCTCGCCGGGCCAGAAGGAGGGCGCGATCCTCACGCAGGGCATCCGCGAGCTGCTCATCGAGACGGTCGCGTCGAACATCCCCGACCAGGTCGAGTTCGACATCTCGAACACCCACGCCGGTGACTCGATCATCCTCCGCGACGTGCCGATGCCCGAGGGCGTCGTGGCGCTCGACGACGAGGGCTCGATGGTCGTCGCGCTCACCGTGCCGCGTGGCGCGAAGGGCAGCAAGGGCCTCAAGAACGAGGACGGCAGCGACATGACGCTCGAGCAGGAGGACGCCGCGGAGGCTGCCGAGGCAGCTGCCGAGTCGGCGCCTGACGGCGACGCGGGCTGACCGAGGCTGCCGGGTCCAGGCCGGTGGCATTCGGAGGCAGGAAGAAGTCAGGCTACGAGCCATCGCATGACGTGCGGTGGCTCGTCGTCGGTCTGGGCAATCCCGGGCCCGAGTACGAGGACACGCCGCACAACGTCGGGTTCCAGGTCGTCGACCAGCTGGCGGAGGAGACCCGGACGAGCTTCATCTCGAAGCACGAGGGGCTCTACGGCGTGGGCGCGATCCACGGAGCCGACGGCGACGTGGCGCTGCTCAAGCCGCTCACGTACATGAACCTCTCGGGCCGCAGCGTGAAGCCGGCGATGCACCAGCTGCAGCTGCAGCCGCAGCGCGTGCTCGTGATCCACGACGAGATCGACCTGCCGTTCGGGCAGGTGCAGATCAAGGTCGGCGGCGGGCTTGCCGGCCACAACGGCCTCAAGTCGATCACCGACATGCTGAGCACGAAGGAGTTCGTGCGCGTGCGCGTGGGGGTCGGGCGTCCCGGTCCGGGCGATCGACGCCCGATCCGCGACTGGATCCTGTCGAGCTGGGACCAGGGGCCGGAGGACGTTCGCATGCTCGTCGACAGCGCGGCGGCCGCGGTCGAGCTGGTCGTGCGCAGCGGCGTGAAGGTCGCGATGAACAAGGTGAACGTGCGCGGCTGATCGCCGTCCGCGCAGGTCACCACTCGAGCAGCTCTGCAGGGGCCTGTGCGGCGGCGCGCGCACGCAGGTCGCGCAGGCGGATCGTTGCATCGATCCGTCCGAGCTCGGCGTACTCCGGGTAGCCGCGATAGCCGTCGACCTTCGTTCCGGCGAGCCGCTGGAAGTTGTCGCTCGCGAGCGTGTGGAGCTGTTCGAGCAGCTGCCGATCGGTGTCGTCCACGGCAGGCGTGTCGGCGATTCGTCGCAGCATCGCTCGCAGCAGCTCGCGCTGCTCGTCGAGCTGGGCCGGCTCCAGCGCCGCCAGATGCGCACCCAGCGCGCCGAGGCCCGCATCCTCGAGCTCGGATGCCTGCAGCGCGGTCCGGACCGATGCCTCGTTCGCACGGCCGGCACCGAGCTCGAACGCGAGCCGGATGTCGGCGACGGGCACGCCGCGTTCGACCAGATCGGTCGCGGCATAGGTCAGGTACGGTGACGGTCCCGTCGCGTCGTAGAGCAGTCGGAGCGTCTCGATCGCATCGTCGGGACGCGGCGATTCGACGAGCAGTCTCGCTTTGCCGAGCACGTGGGCCACCGATCCCGTGTCGCGCACGAGGCGAGCCACGTCGAGGATCCGGTCACGCTCTGGATGGTCGAGCATGCGGGTGAGCGACTGCACGAGCCCCTCGTAGGCGATGCCTTCGTCTGCAAGCTCGTTCGCCATGCGCACGATCTCCGTCGAACGACCTGTTGCCAGCACGTCCTGCGCGCGCGGTATCAGCGTATAGCCGTTGGGCACGACCCGGTGCATGGTCGGAACGAGGTCGACGACCTGCTCGAGCTGCGGATCATGCGCAAGCTCGACGAGCTGGTTGACCATCTCGCTGTTGCCGAGGTCTCGCGCGGCGAGCTTGTCGGCTGCCCGCAGGACTCTCGGGAACGCACCGGATTCGACGACCTCGACGGCCTTCGGGACCGACTGGAATCCGAAGCCGTGCATGCGCAGGAATTCCGTCGACAGCTGCATGACGTCGTCGAAGCGCGGATGGTCGAGGACGTCGACGAGGTCCTTTGCGATCGAACCGTCCGTGATTCCCGCGTCCACCAGTGACCGGACCGCATCTCGATAGCGCTCGAGCTGGCCGCTGTCGACGGCACTGCGCGCTGCCTCGATGACGAAGTGGGGATAGGCACCTGACCGGTGGACGAGCGGTGCAAGAGCGACGATCTCGTCGAGACGTGGATGGTCGGCGACCTCGACGAGCTGTTTCGTCAGTCCGTTGCCCACTGTTCCGTGCGCGACGAGCTCGTCGATCGCAGGGATGATTCGACCGAGATGTCCCGAATCCACGGCGGCGATGGAGACCGGCACGATCCCCGAGTGATAGGTGTCGGCGCGGATCATGTACGGAATCGCGCCACGGACGGCATCGGGTGTCGGATGGGTCCTGACGGCCTCGATCGCTTGGTCGACGGCGTTCTCCCGGACACCAGCACGAAGCAGCAGTTCGCGGAGCGGGTCGACGGCTGCGGAGGCGCCAAGCTCGACCGCCGTGTCGACGATACGCGCATCGCCGAGCGCGCCCGCGGTCGCATGCGCGGCATCGCGCATGAGTCCCGCAGCTGCAATCGATGGTGTTCCCCCGAACATGGATCCCCCTACCGGAGTGTCGCGACGGAGGGGACTCGGCGTTGCAGCCCGGAACGCGATAGCCTCCCGGAATCGTGACCGCGCCGTCACCTGCCATCTCGACCGCGACGGCTGCAGCGCCACTGCTGCCGGTCGTTGCGGCCGCAGCCGCCAACCCCGCCGTCCAGGCGTGGGTCGCCGACGTGCGCGCCGACACGGGGCAGGGCCACGCGCGGATCAGCGAACCGGTGCTGCCGTTGCTGCTTGCCGCGGCGAACCTGGGGCCGCTCGATTCGGGTGGCGGTTTCGCGCCGGTCGACGAGCGGCCGATCCTGCTCGTCGTGGCCAACGATGCCGATGCCGAGCGATGGGCGGAGGCCGCCGGCTGGTTCGTGGGAGCTGATCGGGCCGCCGCGTACGTGTCGCGCTCCGTGCAGTACGGGTCGGGCGTCGCGCCATCGCCAGCGCGCGTCGGCCTGCGCGAGCGGGCCCGCCGCACCGCGCGCACGAACGGCATCGTCGTGGCGTCGATGCCCGCGCTTCTGGAGCGGGTGCCGCAGGCCGCATCGCGCCCGGAGCCCGTCGTCGTCGCATCGACCGACACGCTCGAGCGCGACGACCTCGTCCGCAGCCTCATCGATGCCGGCTACGAGCGCGTCGAGCAGGCCGACGAGCGCGGGCAGGTCGCGGTGCGCGGCGACATCGTCGACGTGTACGGCACCACCGCCCAGTATCCGGTCCGCATCGAGTTCTTCGACGACGAGGTCGAGGCGATTCGCCAGTTCTCGCCGTACACGCAGCGATCGCTCGGTCCGCTCGACCGGATCGAGCTGATGCCGGCGAGCGAGGCGATCGGTCTGGGCAGCGCATCGGGTTGGTGGGACGCCCACGCCGAGGGCGAACAGCCCGAAGACCCGGTGATCGACGCTGCCGACGGGCACCTCGAGGCAGCCTGGGAAGCGTTCAGGGACGCGCACCTGCTGCTCTGGAACGGCGCCGGCGTGCAGCGAGAGGCCGAGGACCTGCTCGCCGACCTCGACGCCTCGATCGCGCACGTTCCCGAGGGCGCGTACGTCGACAAGGGCGCGATCGCGAAGCTGCTCGCGGCAGCCGACCGTCTCGACTCGCTCGCGGTGGGCCAGCCGCACTCGTTCGAGGCACAGCCACCGGTGTTCGGTGCGGTCGGGTTCGGCGAGGCCGAGAACGAGCTTGCCGGGCTGGTCAATCGCGGCATGCGCGCGGTGGTCACGTTCCCGCACGCGGGGCACCTGGGCCGCACGCGCCAGCAGCTGCGGAAGGTCGACGCGCACGAGCTGCACAGGATCCCGCTCCGAGCGCCGGTGGCGGAGGGCGACGACGACGCGGCCGCGGCAGAGGCGGCCGCTCGTGAGGCAAATGCCGATCGTCCCGAAGCCTGGTTCGCGATATCGACGCTCGCGACCGGATTCGTGTCGAAGCAGCTCGGGATCGCCGTTGTGCCGAGCGGTCGGCTGTTCCGCACGCGCGCGACCGGGACCGATGCCGGTGCGGCGGGCGCCACCGGGCGGATCGGCCAGGCGATGCAGGCGTTCACGAGCCTGCGCGTCGGCGACTACGTCGTGCACGAGGACCACGGAGTCGCGCGGTTCGCCGGGTTCGAGACCAAGACGGTGGCAGGCGTCACCCGCGACTACCTGAAGCTCGACTTCAAGGGCGCAGACAAGGTCTTCGTCCCGCACGAGCAGATGGGCAAGGTGACGCGCTACGTCGGCGCGGATGGCGGTGCGCCCACGCTCAGCAAGCTCGGCGGCAAGCGCTGGGACCAGCTCAAGAACCGGGCCAGGCAGGCGGTGTTCGAGCTCGCGGGCGAGCTGCTCGCGCTCTACGCCAAGCGCTCGCGAGCAGTGGGCCACGCGTTCCCCGAGGACGAGGAAGTGATGGAGCGCTTCGAGCTGACGTTCCCCTACGAGGAGACCGAGGACCAGCTCACCGCGATCGCATCCGTGAAGCACGACATGGAGCAGCCGCATCCCATGGACCGGCTGGTGGTCGGCGACGTGGGGTTCGGCAAGACCGAGGTGGCGATGCGCGCCGCGATCAAGGCGGTCAGCGGCGGACGACAGGTCATGGTGCTCGTGCCGACCACGGTGCTAGCCGACCAGCATCTGCGCAGCTTTCGCGAGCGGATCGGCGAGCTGCCGATCACGGTCGACATGGTCAGCAGGTTCCGCACGCCGAAGGACACCAGGCGCGTGCTGCAGGAGTTCGGTGCCGGCAAGGTCGACATCCTGATCGGCACGCATCGCCTGCTGAGCCGCGACGTGCTCCCGAAGGAGCTCGGCCTCGTGATCGTCGACGAGGAGCAGCGCTTCGGAGTCGCACAGAAGGAGCTGCTGCGCCAGATGCGCCTCGAGGTGGACGTGCTCGCGCTGAGCGCGACACCGATCCCGCGCACGCTGCACATGAGCCTCGCGGGCATCCGCGACATCACCGTGATCGAGACCGCACCCCATGGTCGACGACCGATCGCGACGCACGTGGGCGAGTACGACGAGCAGCTCGTGAAGATGGCGATCGAACGCGAGCTCGCGCGTGACGGGCAGGTGTTCATCCTGCACAACCGCGTCGAGACGATCGACGAGGCAGCAGCGAAGATTCGCCAGATCGTCCCCGAGGCGCGGGTCGCGGTCGGTCACGGCCAGATGAGCGAGAAGCAGCTCGAAGGCGTGATGATGGGTCTGATGCGCCGCGACTTCGACGTGCTCGTCGCCACCACGATCATCGAGAGCGGGCTCGACGTGCCGACCGCCAACACGCTCGTGATCGATCGTGCGGACATGCTCGGGATGAGCCAGCTCTACCAGATCCGCGGGCGCGTGGGTCGCTCCGAGCGCAGCGCACATGCGTACCTGTTCTATCCGAGCGCGCGCGAGCTGAGCGAGGAGGCGCGGGCTCGTCTCACGACGCTCAGCGACTTCACCGACCTGGGATCCGGATCGAAGATCGCGATGCGCGACCTCGAGCTGCGCGGCGCGGGCAACCTGCTCGGCGCGGAGCAGAGCGGGCACGTCGCGGCGATCGGCTTCGAGCTGTACATGGACATGCTGCAGTCGGCCGTGGCGGAGATGAACGGCGAGCCGATGCTCGAGGAGCAGTCGGCGCTGATCGAGACGAAGCTGCACGCGTACGTGCCCGCCGACTACGTCGCGAGCGAGGCGATCAAGATCGACGTGCACCGTCGCATCGCGCTTGCGCGCGACGAGCAGAAGCTCGAGTCTCTGCTGGAGGAGCTCGAGGATCGATTCGGCGAGGTGCCCGAGCCCGTGCACAACCTCGTCGACCTGGGTCGCGTGCGACTGCTCATGCAGCGGCTCGGTGCAAAGCGGATCGTGGTCGGCACGCCGAAGGTGGCGTTCGCACCGGTGAACCTGAGCTCGACGCAGCTCGGGTACCTCAAGGCAGACGCGCCATGGGCGGTCTACAACTCGAACTCGGGGGAGCTCGCCGTGCGCGTGCTCAAGCGCGAGGAAGCAGCCCCGAAGGCCATCGAACTGCTGCGCGCCGCCTGCCGCGTGCTCGGCCGCTGATCACGGGAGGCGCGTGAACCCGTGAACCCGATCCCGAGACCGGAAAACATCGCTGGTGACGCCGGACCCGTCTGGTAGGTTGCGCGACGTTGCGCAATTCCGCACCCGACAGCGACACGAAGGAATCCCTCGCAATGCACCTCCGCACGATTGCCCGCACCATCATCCTGCTCGCGCTCGCGGCGTTCATCGCCACCGGCTGCGACGCCGGCTCGCTCGGCGGTGGCATCCCGGACGACGCCGTCTGCTCCGTCGACGGCACGGCGATCCGGAAGAAGGAATTCGACCGCATGTTCTCCAATGCGGAACAGCAGTATCAGGACAACGGTCGTGAGTTCCCCAAGAAGGGAACCGAGGAGTACGACAACCTCCGCAGCGACCTCGTCGAGTACCTCGTTCAGCAGAAGCTGATCGAGAACCAGGCCGAGAAGTTCGGGCTGAAGGCTTCCTCGAAGGAGATCGACAAGGGCGTCAAGGACCTCAAGGAGCAGGTCTCCCAGGGCGACGACAAGAAGTTCGAGGAGGAGATGAAGCGGGTCAACTACACGATGGACCTTGTTCGCAAGGACGTGGAGTTCGACATCATCTCCAAGAAGCTCTACGAGCGGATCGTCAAGGACATCAAGATCTCCGACAAGGAGGCTCGCGACTACTACGACGAGAACTCCGACCAGTTCACCACCAAGGAATCGCGCGAGGTCGCGCACATCCTGGTGAAGGACAAGAAGAAGGCCGACGAGATCTACGAGCAGGTGAAGGGCGGCGACGAGAAGGTGTTCGCCAAGCTCGCCAAGGAGAACTCGCTCGACCCGTCGAGCAAGGACACCGGCGGCGTGCTGCCGGGCGGCGGCATCCAGCGCGGCCAGACGGTGCCCGAGTTCGACAAGACCGCGTTCGACCTGAAGACCGGTGAGATCTCCAAGCCCGTCAAGTCGAGCTACGGCTGGCACATCATCTGGGCCAAGGGCGACATCAAGCCCGAGTCGAAGCAGAAGTTCGACGACGTGAAGGCCGACATCAAGAAGCAGCTCAAGGGCCAGCAGGAAGGCGAGCGCTACCAGAACTACATCTCCGACGTGCGCAAGGACGCCGAGGACGACGTCGAGTGCCGCAAGGGCTACGTCTGGAAGCAGACCGTGAAGTCGACGGATGCCACCACCGCACCTGCCGACACGTCGAGCAGCGACTCGAAGGACGACAGCTCGTCCAAGAAGGACAGCTCCTCCAAGGACGACAGCTCCTCCAAGAAGGACAGCTCGTCCAAGGACGACAGCTCGTCCAAGGACGACAGCTCGTCCAAGGACAGCTCGTCCAAGGACGATTCCTCGTCGTCGGATTCCAGCAAGTGACCCGATGACCCCGGTTCCCGTACCGGAGCTCGAATCGCGTGACGGCGGCGCCCTCGGCGCCGCCGTCGCTGCGCTCTGGGAGCTCACGCACGTGCTCCGAGCCGAGTGTCCGTGGGACCAGGCGCAGTCTGCAGGCACGATCGTGCCGCACACGCTCGAGGAGGCGTGGGAGGTGGCCGACGTGGCGCGAGCTGCGGAGGCGGCGATCGCGGCCGGCGAGGATCCCGACCTGGGCGATTTCGAGGACGAGCTCGGCGACCTGCTGTTCCAGGTCTGCTTCCTCGCGATGTGGTGTGGTGAGCGCGACGAGGCGATCGACCTCGGCAGCGTCGCGCGACGCATCTTCACCAAGCTCGTTCGTCGACACCCGCACGTGTTCGGTGCCGAGGCGAGCGGCGACACCGAGCCGCAGGTCGAGGCCGCGACCGCCGACGAGGTGCTGCAGCACTGGAACCGCATCAAGCGTGATCGCGAGGACCGCACGCTGTTCGGGGGCATCCCCGACGCGATGCCGCCGCTGGCCCGGGCCCGCAAGGTACAGTCGAAGGCCGCAGGTATCGGATTCGAGTACGGCGACATTCGAGGGGCCCTCGCAGATCTCGAGGACGAGGTGCGGGAGCTGCGTGAATCGATCGATGCTGCCGATGCCGCCGGCACCATGCCCCGGGGCACCGGCGACCTGCCGGATCCGCGCGTGGAGGCCGAGCTCGGCGACGTGCTCTACGCCGCGGTGAACGTCGCACGGTTCGCGAAGGTCGAGCCGGAGATCGCACTGCGCGACTCCACCGGGACGTTCCAGCAGCGGGTCGAACGTGCGATCGAGCTCGCCCGAGATGCGGGCAAGGACTTCGCGACGCTCGATGTGGATGCACAGGAATCCTGGTACCAGCGCGCCAAGGCGACTCTGGCCTGACGCTGCGTGTGGGCCACGTCGCGGCCCGCACCGGCCGTCGCGCCCGTGCACGCGCATGCGCACGCGCGGCAGCGGGGACCATTACGCCAGACGCTCGCCACGGACGGCGGGTCAAGCGACCACGGAAGGCTCCGCACCACATGATCTCGAGCATCACTGCCGCTGCGCGCGCGCTGCAGGCGACCACCACCCCGACCACCGACCCGAATGCCGGCGGCACCTGGGACGCGGAGCACAACGTGATGATCCCGCCAGGCGGCTCCTACGACTCGCTGCATGGCGTAGTGATTCCTGCGGGTGGTTCCTACG
>JAGQUL010000192.1 GCA_020438525.1 Thermoleophilia bacterium
GGTGACGGCAACTCGCTGCGCGATGCGTTCATCGAGCTCGGCCCGCAGATCCTCATGGAGCTCTTCGCGAAGACCAGGACGAGCTTCGACGACTACGACGCGATCCTGTTCCACCAGGTGACGGAGCCGATGCTCGACGTGTTCCTGCAGGTCAGCGGCGTGCCGGAGGAGCGGATCGTGCGTACCGTCGACCTGCTCGGCAACGTGGCGAGCGCCACGCTTCCGCTGCAGCTGGCGCGCGCGATCGCCGACGGACGCGTGAAGCGAGGATCCGAGGTCCTGTGGGTAGGTCTTGGTGCCGGCATCAGCGTCGGCGTCATGACCACGAGGATCTGATCCCATGCCGAACACCACCAAGGCCGCCGAGACGCGCGTCGTGGACTGGCAGACGAACTCGCGCGCGCGGCGACGCAGTGACCTTCGCCTGCTCGGGGCATCACGTCCGCTCGCCTGGCTGCTGCTGCACGGATTCGTCCGCAACCGACGCGACGTGGTTCGCATTCCGCGACTCGGCTACGTGATCACCGGAGCGGTGGCGTGTCGCGAGGCGGCGACCGACAGCGAACGCTTCCGCAAGGACGGCCCCAAGAGCGCGGGCGCGTTGCTGACGCAGGTGATGGGCGACACCGCGCTGCTCAACATGGAAGGTCCCGACCACGTCGCGCTTCGACGCCGACTGCAGGGCCTGTTCACGCCGAAGTTCGTCAACGAGCTCGCCGACCGTGCGCTCGCTCCGATCGCGGCGGAGGTGGTCGCCGACCTCGAGGCCGGCACGACGATCGACGTGGCGCTGCTCGCGCGACGCGTGACCGGCACCATGATGTGCCACATGGTCGGCCTGCGTCTCGAAGGCGAGGCGCGCGAGAAGCGAGCACGCGAGATGTACAAGCTCGGGCAGCAGCTCGTGTCGATGGTCCCGACCGACATGCGCGAGCTGTCGGACGACGAGGTCGCGGCAGCGAAGCGCGTGTTCGAGCAGCTCGTCGACGGCATCGAGGAGGTCCATGCCGACGGGCCCGAGGACACGATCCCCGGGCGCCTGCGCGAGCTCGGGTTCGACCTGGACGAGACGCGCGGCGTGGTGGGCATGCTCCTGATCGCGGGAACGGAGACCACGAGCACCGCGCTCGTGCGGATCGTGTCGCTGCTCGACGACACCAACCAGTGGGCGCGCCTGCAGCGCAACCGCGACATGCTTCGCAACGCGATCGAGGAGGGCCTTCGCTGCGCCACCCCGGTTCCGGTGAGCACCCGCACCAGCGCCGAGGACTTCGAGTTCCATGGTGCGAAGATCCGCAGGAACGAGCTCGTGCTGATCGCATGGGCACGGGCGATCCGTGACCGGCGCGTGATCGCGGACGGCGAGTGCTTCGACATCGGTCGCGAGATCCCGCGCGAGCTGCGACTGATCTGGTTCGGTGCCGGTCCGCACTTCTGCCTCGGCTACAACCTCGCGATGCGCGAGCTCGAGACCGTGCTCGGTGCACTGCTCGACGGAGCGCCGGAGCTGAAGATCGTGAAGCGACGCGCGGCGCGCAAGGTGCTGCTTCCTACCTGGGACGAGCTGCTCGTCAGGCGCACGGGCGGTGCTGCGTGAGCAGCGCCTCGCTGCGCTCGCCGAGCGACGTGATCGAGCGGCTCGAGGGGGCCGGCTTCGAGGCGCTGCTCGACGAGCTCGTTCGTGCCGCCCGCGCCGTGGGATCTGACGTGCTCATGACCGAGGGGCGACGACGGGTCACGGGCGCCGAACTCGCCGACGCGTTCGAGAACGTTCCGCGTGCGCTCGCCGCGCGCGGCATGCAGCCGGGGCAGGTCGTGCTCTTCGGCGTGCGCCCCGGCATCGACGCACTCGTGCTGCTGCTCGGCGCGATGCGAGCCGGCGCGGTCGTGACCTTCGTGGACCCCGGCGTGGGACCGGAGCTCTTCGAGCGACGGCTCGAGCTGCTCACCCCGGACTGGGTGATGGCGGAGTCGCTGCTGTACCTCGCGAGCGCGCCGACTCCGATGCGCGGATACCTGCGCCGTCGCGGGTTCACGCTGCCGCGCCTTGCGAAGCTGCCGGCGACGCACGTGCGCGTGGGTCGTCGTCTCCCGTTCGTTCCGAAGTCGGTGTCGCTGACGGCGCTCGCCGCGGACCGCAACGCGGCGTCCGCGGCGTTGCCCGACCGGCTCGACCTCGACGATCCGGCGCTCGTGATCTTCACGTCGGGAACCACCGGCGCGCCGAAGGGCGTGCAGCACACCGGTCGATCGATGACCGCGGCGATCCGACTCTTCCTCGAGCACTTCGAGGTGGGG
Source organism: Thermoleophilia bacterium (assembly GCA_020438525.1). Next base: position 2,299 of record JAGQUL010000192.1, read on the forward strand.
CCCGACGCCGTGTTCTACAACCACAACATCCACTCGTACGTGATGGCGATCCTGCTCGGCAGGCCGACGGTCGTCGAGCCGATGGAGTTCCGCTGCGAGCGGTTCCTTGCCGACGTCGAGCAGCATCGCGTGACCCACACGTTCGGGCTTCCGGTCGACGCGTACCGGCTCGTGCAGTACTGCGAGGCGAACGGGCGGCGGCTGCCGCAGTCGCTGCGGCGGATGATCCTCTACTCGGCGCCGGTGACCGTGCCGGTGCTCGAGCGCCTGCACGCGCTGGCGCATCCGCAGCTCGAGGTCACGTGCGCGTACGCGATGACCGAGATGGCGCCGGTGACGTGGATCGACTCACGCGACAAGATCGCGTGGCGCGGCGACGGTGACGTGGTCGGTCCGGTCTGCCCGGGCGTCGAGTGGCGGATCGACGACAACGACGAGCTGCACCTGAAGGGCGACAACTGCCACCGCGGATACGCGGGCATCGATCCGGAGCGGATCGAGTGGCACGCGACCGGCGACCTCGCGCGAGTCGACGACGACGGGAACGTCGTGCTGATGGGTCGCGCCAAGGACATGCTGATCCGCGGCGACTTCAACCTGTATCCGGGGCTGTACGAGGACACGATCGGTCGAATCCCCGGGGTGGGCGCGTGCGCGATCGTGGGTCGCCCCGACCCGGTCACCGCCGACGAGCAGGTCGTGCTGTTCGTCGAAGGAGATCCGCGCGCTCCACGCGAGCCGGATCAGCTCGAACGGGAGGTCCGACGCGCGCTCGAGCACGGCGAGTTCGCGATCGACCGCAAGGCGCTGCCCGACGAGGTCCGGGTGATGGACGTGCTCCCGCGATCGGGGCGATCGAGCAAGCTGGACCGACGCGCGATGCGCGAGCTCGCGAAGGAGCACGCGTGATGCGCGCGGCGGACGAGCCCGGGCACGACACGTGGGTCGTCGTCCCCGGATACAACGAGCAGGAATGGATCGGTGCGACCATCGACGCGCTCGCGGCGCAGCAGGGCATCGAGCTGACCGTGCTGGTGGTCGACAACGCGAGCACCGACGACACCGCCGGTGCGGTGGCCGCGGCGGCCGAGCGCAATCCCGGGCTCGACGTGCGGTGCCTTCGCGAGGACGAGAAGGGCACGGGTGCGGCGAGCGACAGCGGATTCCGGCACGCGATCGCATGCGGCGCGACGGTCGTGCTGCGCACCGACGCCGACTGCGTGCCCGACCCGGACTGGGCGTGCATCATGCGCGCGGCGATCACCGCGGATGGGCTCGACCTGGTCGGCGGCAACCTGTGGATGCGGACCGACGACGGCATGGCGTCGGTGGTCGGGCGGCGGATCGCCCCGGCTGCGTACCAGCTGATCAGGTTCGTCGGGCGCGTGCGGCCGAACAACAACGACAACCCGGAATACCGCACGCGCTTCTGGGTGGTTCCGGGTGCGAACCTCGCGATCCGCGCCGAGACGTACCTGGCGAGCGGTGGGTTCCCGCGCACGAAGATCGAGGACGTGCACGAGGACAAGGCGATCGTGAACGCCGTGCGGCTCGTGAGCGACAGGATCGGATACCGGCGCGGCGCGATCGTTCGCTTCAGCAATCGGCGGGTGGCGCGCAACGGGCTGGTCGGCGTGCTGCGCTGGTACTTCAACCACGGTGGCGCAGGTGCGGAGGTGGACATCCGATGAGCACTGCGAACGTGGACGGATGGACGGTCGGCCGACGACGGGTCGCCGTGACGGGCGCGAGCGGATTCGTGGGCAGCAAGGCCGCTGACTGGCTTGAGGAGCGCGGCTACGAGGTGCACCGGTTCGGGCGGCGTGCCGCCGATCGGATCCCGCAGCCCGCGCGCGCGAGCTATCGCAGCTGGGACATGGAGCAGGGCGTGCTGGCCGATCCGCCCGAGGTCGATGCGGTGGTGCACTGCGCGGGCCGCGCCGACGACTGGGGGCGCTTCGAGGAGTTTCGGCGCGCGAACGTCGACGGCACTCGGGCGGCGCTCGAGACGTGGCCGGGGGCGCGCTTCGTGCACGTGTCGAGCGCGAGCGTGTACGACCCCAACGCGGACCACACGCTGGTGACCGAGGACCAGGCGGATCCCGCCGACGTGGTGGACTGCGAGCGCGTGAGGTGGCTCAACGCGTACGGGCGCTCGAAGCGGATGGCGGAGAACGCGGTGATGGCCGACGCTGCCGAGCGGTCGATCATCCTTCGCCCGCACGCGGTGTACGGACCCGGCGACACGCAGCTGCTGCCGCGGCTGGTGGATCGCATCCGGTTCGGGCGGCTCGTGGTGGCCGGCGACGACTCGGTGCGTGTGTCGCTCACCCACGTGGACAACTTCAGCTACGCGATCGGCCTCGCGATCGAGAGCGACGTGCGGGGTGCATTCAACATCAGTGATCCCACCGCGCCGACGCTCGACGAGTGCCTGCGCACGGTGCTGCGCACGATCGGCAGGCCGGAGCGGATCCTGTGGCTGCCCGCCGGCCCGGTGCGCGTGCTGGCGCTGCTGATGGAGGCGGCGTGCGGGTTCGGCCGCGGGCCGCAGCCGCCCGTGACGCGCTTCCAGATCTCGCACCTCACGCGCGACTTCGTGTACGACCTGACGAAGGCGCGCGAGCAGCTCGGATACGCGCCCGCGATCGACCTGCCGGCCGGGCTGGAGACGGTCGACCTCGACATGTGACTTCGGCCCGTGACTTCGGCCATGGCGCGGCTCGCGAGGCCGCATGCGTTTCGGTGGGGCGCGGCGCGGTCCGCGTGGTTCGCGGTGGACGGTTCGAGTGATCCGGGTTTGGGGGTGGTGTTGCGCGCCGGATCCGGATGGGTGCGGTGCGTGCCGGGAGTGATCCGGGTTGGGTGGTGGTGTTTCGCGCCGGATCCGGATGGGTGCGGTGCGTGCGGGAGCGATCCAGTGGCAGAAGGCCACCACCGTCGCTCGCTGCGCGGCAGGAAACTGTGTCGATTCCGTGCGACTCTTGGCACTGAATCGTTACAAATCGTGGGACTCTGGTGGATGTGGGCGTGGCACAGTTCGACGATGTCATCGCGCCGCGACATCGACCGTCTGATCCTGGGCTTGGCAAGCGTGAACGATTCGGTCGTCCACGCCCGGCAGCTTCGGGCCGCGGGGGTCGACAAGGATCATGTGCTCAGGCGAGTCCGATCAGGATGGATGACCCCCATCGTGGGTGACTCATACGGGGTGGGACCCATGGCTGCCGAGCCGACGACGAGCATGCTCCGTCGTGCAGCATTGCTCCATGGAGGCGATCAGGCGCGCCTCACGAACGAGACGGGTGCCGAGGTGCTCGCTGGCTGGGACCGGGGCGATGGAAGGATCCACGTGATCTCGCCGAGGGATATCGGCTGCGGTGATCGCCGGATCGTGTTCCATAGGACGCGTATCGGTGTCGTCGGACGGGCCGCACGAGAGCAGCGCTGGCCCGTCGTCGATCCGATCTGCCTGTGTGTCAATCTCGGAACGGCGCTGTCGCCGTGGCAGCTCTGCAATGTCGTGCGAGAGTTGATCTACCGTGGGCACCTGACTCTCGACCAGCTCCAGGAGTTCGTGGCGCGTCCGCGCCGGATCGCCGGGATGTCCGTACTGCGGGACGCGGTCGCCTTGGCCGTGTCGAACAGTGCGGGCACACGAGGCCGAACGGAAGATCGATTCCTCGAGCTCGTCCGATCCGCCGGATTGCCTGTGCCGCGGGTGAACGTTCGGGGCTTGATGGGGATTCCGAACGACGAGCCGGACTTCGTGCACTGCGACACACGCATGAACTTCGAGTGCGACGGAGGTCATCACCTTGAGCCCGCGCAGGAACAGCAGGATCATGATCGCGACATGATGGCCGGTCGTCGTGGTTGGCGTGTACGCCGTTTCTGGTGGCGCGACGTCTGGGACTTTCCGGAGCTCGTGATCGCGGCGATGCGTGCTGCGTTTCTGAGCAACGTGGATCCGATCGAGTACTGCGAGCATCGCTGGCAGATAGGTCGATACAGGCTCGAGGAATGAGCCGGGTCGGACAGCGGGAGTGATCCGGGTTGGAGCGTGGTGTTGCGCGCTGGATCCGGATGGGTGCGGTGCGTGCCCCGAGTGATCCGGACCCCGGGGGTGGTGTTGCGCGGTCCGCGCGCGTTTCGGTGGGGCGCAGCGCGGAAATCCCCAGTGGACGACGTGCCAGTGCCGACAGGAGCGACCCCGCCGTGAGCTGCCCGATCGACCACGATGCCGCGACCGCCGAGCAGGTGGCTGCCGCATTCACGCACGGCAATCCCGGATCCCGCGCGGCCAGGCAGCACGAGCACAGGGTCTTTCGCGCCTCGCAGCGCCTCATGTGGTGCTTCAACATGTACGCGCGCTGGCGCGGCAACCGCGGTTCCGACGTGGTGGCGATCCCGTTCCTCGGCTACGGCATCAACGGCGCGGTCGCGATCCGCGAGATGCTGCTCGACGAGGAGCGGTTCCCGAACACGAACTCGAACCCCGAGACCGTGCTGCTGAGCCAGGTCGTGGGGCCGGAATCGCTGACCAACCAGAACGGGCCACCACACAAGCACCTGCGCCGCAAGCTGCAGGACCTGTTCACGCCGAAGTACGTGCGCGAGCTCTGCGAGCGCGTGCTCACGCCGGTGATGGACAAGCTCGAGGCAGACCTGCGCAGCGGCAAGCCGGTCGACATCGGCCGCTTCACCAAGGTGATGACCGGCTCCATCGTCGCCGACCTCAACGGCGAGTCGTTCGACTCGGTCGAAGCGCAGGAGGCTCGTGCGCTGCAGCTGAGCGACCACGGTCGCGAGCTGGCGAACATGATCCCGGCACGCCTGCGTGCGTTCACGCCGAAGGAGCTCGCGAAGGTCAACGCGAAGCTCGACCGGCTCATCGAGGGACTCGAGCAGACGTACGAGGAAGGCGACGAACGCACGATCCCCGGGCGCTTCAAGGCACGCGACGTGCCGTGGGACGTGGCGCGCGGCATCCTCGTCGTGCTCATCCTGGGCGGGCTGGAGACCACCCAGTCCGGCGGATCGCGGCTCGTGGCGCTGCTCACCGACACGAACCAGTGGGACGACCTGCGCGCGCATCCCGACGCGCTCATGGACGCGATCGACGAGTCGATCCGCGTCACCACGCCCGTGCCGATCATCACGCGATGGGTCGCCGAGGACACCGAGTTCTACGGCACGAAGATGAAGAAGGACAAGCTGGTCGTGGCGTTCCTCAACAACGGCGTGCGCGACAGGCGCGTCGTGAGCGACGGCGGCGACTTCTGCCCCGCCCGCACCGTGCCTCGCGAGCTGCGCCAGCTGCACTTCGGCGCCGGTCCGCACTTCTGCATCGGCAACAACCTCGCTCGCGAGGAGATGCGGATGTTCATGGAGCGCATCCTTCGGGTGCCCGGCACGGTCGAGATCGTCGATCGAACGTACGCACGGCACGTGCTGATCCCGACCTACAAGCACCTGATGGTTCGCATCCGTCCGCCGCGCGCTGGAGCGAGCGCCGCGTGAGCGCCGCTCATCCGGGCAATCCCGGCGCTCGGCTCGCGAAGCGTCACGAGGCGCGGCTGTTCCGGGCATCGCAGCGGCTGTTCTGGATGTTCAACATGTACGCACGCCATCGGCGACGCGAGGTGGTCAAGGTCCCGTTCCTGGGCTACGCGGTCAACGGCGCGGTGGCGGTGCGCGAGGTGCTGCTCGACGACGAGCACTTCCCGAACACGAACTCCATGCCCGACACCGTGCTGATCACCCAGGTCGTCGGGCCGCAGTCGCTCACCAACCAGAACGGCCCGCCGCACAAGGCGCTGCGCTCGCAGCTGCAGGACCTGTTCACCCCGAAGTACGTGCGCGCGCTGTGCGACGACGTGCTCACCGACGTGATGGACGACTTCCGTGAGCGGCTGCTCGCCGGCGAGATGTGCGACGTGGCGCGCCTGGCCCGCGTGATCACCGGCAGCATCGTGTCGAGCATGAACGGCGAGACGTTCGGCTCGCTCGCCGAGAAGGAGCAGCGCGCGCTCGACCTCACCCGGATCGGTGGCGACATCGCCAGCATGGTGCCGGCGCGCCTGAAGGCGGTCGGCGACGAGCGGCTCGCCAGGGCCGAAGCGCTCATCGAGCAGCTGATCGCGGGCGTGAAGGAGACCTACGACGCCGGTGACGAGCGAACCGTTCCGGGTCGGTTCAAGGCGCGCGGGATCCCGTGGGACGTCGCTCGCGGCATCATCGTGGTGCTGATCCTGGGCGGTACCGAGACCACGCAGTCCGGATCGGCGCGGCTGGTGGCGATGCTCTGCGACACCGACCAGTGGCCGCGCCTGCGCGCCGATCACGACCTGCTCGACAACACGCTCGACGAGGCACTGCGGGTGTGCACGCCGGTGCCGATCATCACCCGCTGGGTGAAGGACGACTACGTGTTCCGTGGCGTTCCCATGAAGAAGGACAAGCTCGTGATCACGTTCACCAACAACGCTGTGCGCGACCGCTCGGTGATCGACCGCGGCGGCGACTTCGACATCGGTCGTGCGATCCCGCGCGAGCTGCGCCAGCTGCCGTTCGGCGCGGGCCCGCACTTCTGCCTGGGCTTCAACCTGGCGCGTCGCGAGATCACCATGATGATGGAGCAGCTGCTCGCGCTCCCCCGTCCGGTCGAGGTCGTCGACCGCGAGTACGCGACGAAGGTGCTGATGCCGGCGTACAGGCGACTCGAGATCCGCATGGTTCGCGACTGACACGACGCGGGGCCGATCCGCACGGCGCGGACCGACCCCGGACGTGTGGCGCGGTTGCAGTGCCCGTCAGGCAGTCGCCAGCAGCTTCGCCTTCTGCGCCTCGAACTCG
>JAGQUL010000193.1 GCA_020438525.1 Thermoleophilia bacterium
GGCGGATCATCGGGCTCAGGGGCCGCGCTCGACCTGTCGGCGGCCCGGTGGACGACGACGTACGAGGTCGCGCAGCTCGAGCCTGCCGACTCGTGGATCGAGCTGCATGAGCCGTCGGCGCGGCCGCACCTGCAGCGCATGCTGCGTGCGGTCGTCGAGGTCGAGGGTCCGGTGACCGAGCGGCTCGCGCTCGATCGGATCCGTCGTGCCTGGGGGCTCAAGCGGGCGGGCGGCCGCGTGCAGGAGGCGTTCGAGCAGGCGGTGCGCCAGCTCGTCGCACGCGGCATCGTCGAGCGCGATTCGGATGCGTTGTGCACCCCTGGAGGCTCGCTCGAGCGGGTGCGCGTGCCCGGCGGCGACGAGGAGTCGAAGCGGGGTGCCGACGACGTGCCGCTGATCGAGCTCNNNNGCCCGCGCGATCCGCGAGGCGGCGGGCGCGACCGGAGGCGCCGCGGTCGACGACCTGACGATGCAGGTGGCCAAGCTGTTCGGCTGGACCCGTCGTGGCGGCGCGATCCAGGAGCGGCTCGACGCCGCGCTCCAGCTTGCCGTGACCCGCGGCGACGTGGAGGTCGCCTCGGGCATCGTGCGGGTCGCCGGCGCAGCTGGTTGATCGCGTCTGCGATGCGCGAAGACATGCCGTGCGGCTTGCATGTGCCACGCCATACCGCTAGATTTAGGCAAGCCTAAATATGGAGGTGGGTCGTGGCGAAGTTCTCGCAGGCGATCGAGGATTACCTGAAGCAGGTCTACATGCTCGAGGAGCGCGGCGAAGAGCCGACCGGCAAGGCGCTTGCCGAGCGACTCGACGTCTCGCCCGCATCCGTCACGCAGATGCTCAAGCGGCTCGCCGGCCTCGACCTAATCGAGTACGAGCCGTACCAGCCGATCCGCCTGACGCTCGCAGGTCGCGCGATCGCGCTGGAGGTCGTTCGACACCACCGCCTGCTCGAGGCGTACCTCGCGGACGTGCTCGGGATGGAGTGGCACGAGGTACACGCAGAAGCCGAGGTGCTCGAGCACCACATCTCCGAGCGGATGGAGGCGCTGATCGCCGAGCGTCTCGGTCACCCCTCGTTCGACCCGCACGGACACCCGATCCCGTCGCTCGACGGCACGCTGCCCACGCGTCGCGACGGCACGACCCTGCTCGATGCGCAGCCCGACACGACCGTCGAGGTCGGCACCGTCCACGACGACCGCCCCGACGTGCTCGTCTACCTGGGCGAGCGCGGCATCGTGCCCGGCGCCCACGTGCACCTCGTCGAGCGTTCCGAGGTCGCGGGCACGGTCACCGTGCGGGTGGACGACGAGCACCACGTGCTCGGCAGCGACCTGGCACGCGCGATGGACGTGCATCCTGCCGGCGACGCGGGCGCTGGTCGCCGCGCGGCACGACGGGCGGGTGGCGGGCGATGAGGATGGACGACGGATCAGAGCTGCTCGAGCGGCCGGAGCGCAGCGCGAGCGCAGCCCGCGTGGAGCTGCCCGGCGCCGCGGAGGCGCTGCCGGGCGAGCAGCGGGTGCTCGAGGCGGCGCAGCGGTCGCTGCATGGACATCGCCGTGGCATTCGCGGCCTGTGGCCGTTCCTGGGGCCGGCATTCATCGCGGCGGTCGCCTACGTCGATCCAGGCAACTTCGCGACCAACATCGCAGCGGGCTCCGAGTACGGCTACATGCTGCTCTGGGTGATCCTCGCCTCGAACCTGATGGCGATGCTGATCCAGTCGATGAGCGCGAAGCTCGGCATCGCGACCGGCAAGAACCTCGCGGAGGTATCGCGCGATCGCTTCTCCACCCCCGTGCGCATCGGCATGTGGATCCAGGCCGAGTTCATCGCCATGGCCACCGATCTCGCCGAGTTCATCGGCGCCGCGCTGGCGCTCAACCTGCTCTTCGACATCCCGCTGCTGTGGGCAGCCTGCATCACCGGCGTGGTGTCGTTCGGGATCCTCGACCTGCAACGACGTGGGTTCCGCCACCTGGAGGCAGCGATCGCCGGCCTGGTCGGACTGATCGTCGCGGGGTTCGCGTTCCAGGTGTTCCTTGCCGAGCCCGACGGCGGCGACGTGCTGCACGGGCTCGTGACCCCGCAGTTCGCGGGCACCGACAGCGTCCTGCTCGCGGTCGGCATCCTCGGCGCGACGGTCATGCCGCACGTCATCTACCTGCACTCGGCGCTCACCCAGAACCGCGTGGTCGGCGGCAGCGAGGAGGAGCGACGACGGATCTTCCGGTTCGAGCTCGTCGACGTGGTGATCGCCATGACCATCGCCGGCGCGATCAACATGAGCATGCTGATCATGGCCGCCGCGGCGTTCCACAGCCGTGGCCTCACCGGTGTGGCGGACATCGATCAGGCATTCGTCGCGCTCGGCGACGTGGTGGGCAGCCACACCGACATCGTGTTCGGCATCGCGCTGCTCGCGAGCGGCATCAGCTCCAGCAGCGTCGGCACCCTCGCCGGTCAGGTGGTGATGCAGGGGTATCTGAACCGGCACATCCCGCTCTTCCTGCGGCGAACGATCACGATGGCACCGGCGTTCGTGGTGATCGCACTCGGCGTGAACCCGTCGTGGGCGCTCGTGCTGAGCCAGGTCGTGCTGAGCTTCGGCATCCCCTTCGCGCTCATTCCGCTGCTGCTGTTCTGCCGGGACGGCGAGCTCATGGGCGGGCTCGTGAACAGGACGTCCACGACTGCGATGGCGACGCTCGTGGTCACGCTGATCGTCGGGCTCAACGTCTACCTGCTCTGGGGAACGTTCACCTGAGCGTGAAGCTCGCGTGAAGGTGGGTCGCGACCGAGTGCCTGCGTGCTACCGTTCACCGCATGAGCGCAGCTGACGACCGGACCATCGTGGTGGTCGAGGACGAGGACGCGATCCGGGACGTGGTCGCATACAACCTCGAGCGAGCCGGATACCGGGTCGTGCCCGCGGCCGACGGCCGCGCCGGCCTCGAGGCGATCCAGGCGGGCCCCGTCGACCTCGTGGTGCTCGACATCATGCTTCCCGAGCTCGACGGCCTCGAGGTGT
>JAGQUL010000194.1 GCA_020438525.1 Thermoleophilia bacterium
CCTTGTCGATCATGTTCTTGTCGAGTGCCTGCGCGATCAGCTCGCGCGCCTCGGGCTCCATCCATGTGGTGACGAAGGTGGCGAGGTTGAGGCGCGCGTTGCCGTCGAGCATCAGCTGGTCTGCGACGAACATCGCTGCCGTGTCGGGCAGGGCGGGTTCTTCGGCGAGCCGGTCGAGCGGCATCGCCTCGGTCGAGCCCAGGCGCGCGAACATCGGGTTCACCGGCAACCCGCGCTGGAGCAGCGTGTCGTCGACCTGCCTGGTTCGAGCCCCTGCGATCTGGTCGCTGGTCATGTGCGTGGTCATGTCGGTGCGTTCCTTGCCGTGGTGGTGCGTGGGCGCTGGCCGTGCGCGGTAGTGCTTCATCACGCGCATCGCGCCGCTGCTCGCGTTCGACCCCGAAGCTACCCCTGCTCGTCACGAAGTAACGCCGTGCGTACCAGCATGCACATCGACGCATGCGGCGGGCGTGGCCTGGACGAATGTCCTGCACGCGCGGCACGGTCGATCCTGGACGACGACTGATCGCGCTTCGCGCGTAGCGGGTACGGTGCGCAGGAATCACGGAGGGACGACGACATGAAGATCACCGTAGACACCATTGTCGATGCCGAGGTGCCGGAGGTCTGGCGCGCATACACGACGCCCGAGGACATCACGGCGTGGAACGCGGCATCGGACGACTGGCACACCACCGAGGCGAGCGCGTCCTGACGCGGCCGCGCATCCTCACGTTTCCACGCCGGTCGGTGGTGGCCTGCGCCGTGACCGCGCTGATGGTGCTCGCGGTGGACCTCACGACCAAGGCGATCGCGGTGAACGACCCCGGCTTCTTCGGGGCAGGGCTGATCTACAACCCGGAGCGGCCGCATCACGTCGTGCGATTCGGGGTCTGTGCGGTGACGCTGGTCGTCGTCTCCATGATCAGTACCTACGCGCGCTCGCGCGGGGCCGGCTCGGTCCCGGCGGTGTGGATCGCGGCCGGCCTGCTCGTGGGCGGGGTGGTCGGCAACTGGATCGCGGGCGCATACTGGGATGCCGGCGTGCCAGACTTCATCTCGCGAGGCGACCGCATGTGGAACCTCGCCGACTTCGCGATCGGCATGGGGATGCTCCTGTTCCTGGTGTCGACCCTTGCCTACGCGATTCGCGCATTCGCGCACGACCGGAAGGACCGCTCGACATGACGGACACGAGAACGAGCGAGGGTGTCGACGCCTATGCCCGAGACCTCACGCGCTGGCGTTCGGAGTTCGAGGCGCTGCGGCCGCTGCTGCTCGAGCTGGAGCTCGAGGAATCGATCAAGTGGCGCAAGCCGTGCTACTCGGCGGCCGGCTCGAACATCGCGATCTTCCAGCCGTTCAAGGACATGTGCGCGCTCATGTTCTTCCAGGGGGCGCTGCTCGCGGACGAGCCTGGCCTGCTGCGCGAGCAGGGCGCGAACTCGCAGTCGGCGCTGCGGCTGGAGTTCCGGTCGGTGGACGACGTTCGCGCGGCGGCGCCACACCTTGCGGGCTACGTGCGCGAGGCGATCGAGCACGCGCGGCTGGGCGTACGCGTCGAGAAGAAGCGGACCGAGGACTACGACGTGCCGCAGGAGCTGCTGATGCGGTTCGACGACGACCCGAGGTTTCGCGAGGCGTTCGAGTCGCTCACGCCGGGGCGCCAGCGCGGGTACCTGCTGCACTTCGCGGATGCGAAGAAGCCGGAGACGCGGATGGCGCGCATCGACCGGTACGCGCCGCGGATCCTCGACGGACTCGGCATGCACGACTGATCGCCGGTCGGAGCGGCTCCGCGGGTGGCGGGGGTGTGCGACGATTCCGGGGAACCGACGGAGAGGTACCGGATGAGCCCCTGCCCTGCCAAGGCGCGACGCGAGCGCGGCGACGTGCTCGAACACGACGTGGACCCCGACCGGCCGAGCGACGAGGTGCTCGCCGGGATCCTCACGGCCGCGCGCACGATCGCGGTGGTGGGGATGTCGCAGACCGAGGGCAAGGCGGCGCGCTCGATCCCGAAGATCCTCGTCGAACGCGGCTGGGACGTGGTTCCGGTGAATCCGAACCACGAGACGATCCAGGGCATGCGCTCGCATGCGGCGCTCGCGCAGGTGCCGCGCGCGGTGGATCTGGTCGTGGTGTTCCGCCCGGCTGCAGAGGCACCCGACCTGGCGCGACAGGCGGTCGAGATCGGCGCAGGGGGCCTGTGGCTGCAGGCAGGCATCCGCTCCGACGAGGCGCGCGCGATCGCAGAGCCGGCCGGACTGACGTTCGTGCAGAGCGCGTGCTCGGGCGCGCTCGCCAAGCGACTCGACCTGCATCCCGAAAGTGCGGCGACCTCCGCATGAGCAACGCGACGTTCTGGGATGAGCGCTACCGGGCGCGCCCCGCCGGGATGTGGAGCGGCAACCCGAACCCGCAGCTCGTGGCAGCGGCCGGGCAGCTTCGGCCGGGAGCCGCGCTCGACGTGGGCTGTGGCGAGGGCGCCGACGTGATCTGGCTCGCGCAGCATGGCTGGCGCGTGACCGGGCTCGACCTGTCGCAGGTCGCGCTCGACCGCGCCACCGAGCACGCCGCGGCGGCGGGCGACGAGGTGGCCGCGCGAACGACGTGGGTCCAGGGCGAGCTGACCGCGCTCGAGCACGACGCGCGATTCGACCTGGTGACGATGCACTACGTGCAGCTGCCGCCGGGCGAGCTCGAGCCGGTGTACCGGCGTGCGGCCGAGCTCGTCGCGCCGGGTGGCTCGTTGCTGGTGGTGGGGCACGACGTGGGCGACCACGCGCACACCGGTCACGGCCCGAGCGACCACGCGAAGTACTTCACCGGCAGCGACGTCACCGCGATGCTCGAGCCCGACGACTGGGCGATCGAGGTCGACGAGCTGCGCCCGCGCACGGTGCTGCGCCACGGCGAGACGATGCAGATCCACGACGTGGTCGTGCTGGCTCGACGCAGCTGAGCGGTCCCGCATTTCGCGGATCGCGGGTCGCCCCGGGTACGTGCACGGTAGGCTTCGCGGCACGATGAGCGACGACGACCGCGACCTGACGATCGACAGCGCTACCGCTCCCCGCGTGGGCGTGGTGATGGGCTCGCGATCGGACTGGGACACGATGCAGCACGCGGTGGCGATGCTGCGCGAGCTGGGCGTGGCGTTCGAGGCGAAGGTCGTGTCTGCGCACCGCACGCCCGACGAGCTGTTCCGCTACGCGGAGACGGCGCGTGAGCGCGGGGTCGTCGCGATCGTCGCGGGCGCAGGCGGCGCAGCGCACCTGCCGGGGATGCTCGCGTCGAAGACCACCGTTCCCGTGCTCGGGGTGCCGGTGAAGAGCTCCGCGCTCAACGGGCTGGATTCGCTGCTGTCGATCGTGCAGATGCCGGCGGGCGTTCCCGTGGCGACGTTCGCGATCGGGCCGGCAGGCGCCACGAACGCGGCGCTGCACGCCGCGACGTTCGTGGCGACGCAGGATGCCGACGTGGCCGCCGCGCTGCAGCACCATCGCGACACGCAGACCGCGACGGTCGCGCAGACCGCCGACCTCGCCGACCTGATGGGCACGCTCGGATGAAGCTCGGGATCGTCGGCGGCGGGCAGCTCGGTCGGATGCTCGCGCTGGCCGCGCATCCGCTCGGGATCGACGTGACGGTGCTCGACCCTGCTCAGGATGCGCCCGCTGCGGCGGTCGCCCGTCACATTCGCGCGGCATACGACGACGAACGTGCGCTCCGCGAGCTTGCGGCGTGGGCGGACGTGGTGACGTACGAGTTCGAGTCACTGCCCGCAGCCGCACTGGCGCGCGTGGCGGAGCGTGCCCCGCTGCGCCCGGGCGTGGAATCGCTGCGCGCGACGCAGGACCGGATCGCCGAGCGTGCGCTGCTTGCGCGCTGCGGGGTCACGATCGCCGACCATCACGTGATCCACGACGCAGCCGACCTCGAGGCTGCCGCCGACGCGACCTCGCTGTTTCCGGGCCGGCTCAAGACCGCGCGCGGCGGCTACGACGGGCATGGGCAGCGCGTCGTGGAGTCGCGTGCGCAGCTTGCCGACGTCTGGCACGAGCTTGGCGACGTGCCGTGCCTGCTCGAGGCGCACGTCTCGTTTGCACGTGAGCTGTCGCTCGTCGGCGTGCGCGCCGCGGATGCGACCATGCGCTGCTGGCCCGTCGTGGAGAACCGTCACGTCGACGGCGTGCTGGCGTCGACGCTCGCGCCCGCACCCGGGTTGGACGACGACCTGCAGCGAGATGCCGAGGCGATCTTCGCTGCGGTGGCGAGCGAGCTCGACCACGTCGGCGTGCTGGCGGTGGAGCTGTTCGACACGCCGGAGGGGCTGGTCGCGAACGAGATCGCGCCACGCGTGCACAACTCGGGACACTGGACGATCGAAGGCGCGTGCACGAGCCAGTTCGAGAACCACGTGCGCGCCGTGTGCGAGCTGCCGCTCGGCAGCTGCGAGCTCGTGTCGCCGGCGGTCATGGTGAACCTGCTCGGCGAGCTGCCGCGTCGCGCGCAGCTGCTCGATCTGCCGCGGACGTCGCTGCACGACTACGGCAAGCAGCCCAGACCCGGTCGCAAGCTCGGCCACGTCACCCAGCTCGTGCCCGACGGCGACGTCACTGCTGCAGCAGCCGCCCTCGCGGCGGCCATCACGCCCGTCCCCCACTGACCCCATCCGAATTTCGCGGGTCAGACCGGGGCAAGCTCGGCGGCGGGTGCCGGTGCCGGCTGCGAATCGGGCTCGTTGGCACGCGCGGCGATGCCGTGCAGCTCCTGCAGCGACCGCACGGGCGGCTCGCCGCGACGACGCGCGAGGATCGCGCGCTGCGCGGCGCTCGCGCCGGTCATGGTGGTGATCACGGGGATGCCGCGGCGCACCGCTGCGCGGCGGATCCACCAGCCGTCGTTGCGAGCGTGCGAGCCTGACGGCGAGTTGATGACCAGGTCGACCTCGCCGGTGTCGATCATCTCCACCACGTTCGGCGAGCCTTGGGAGAGCTTGCTGATCTGCTCGACCGGTACGCCCATGCGCCGGATCGCCGCCGCCGTGTTGCCCGTGGCGAGGATCCGGAACCCGAGGTCGTGCAGCGAGGCGGCGATCTGCGTCGCGGCAGGCTTGTCGCGGTCGGCGACCGAGATGAACACCGTGCCGGAATCGGGCAGCTGCGCGCTCGCGGCGGACTGCGCCTTGCCGAACGCGGTCGGGTAGTCGTTGGCGATGCCCATCACCTCGCCGGTGGCCTTCATCTCCGGGCCGAGCACGGCATCGGCGTCGGGGAAGCGCGAGAACGGCAGCACGGCCGCCTTCACGCAGACGTGCTCGGGATCGCGCTGCTCCGGCAGCTCGCCGGCGAGGTCGGCGATCGTCTCGCCGAGCATGATCCGAGTAGCCAGCTTGGCGAGCGGCACGCCAACCGCCTTCGACACGAACGGCACCGTGCGCGACGCGCGCGGGTTCGCCTCGATCACGTGGAGGTCGTCGCCCACGACCGTGAACTGCACGTTGATCAGCCCCACCACGCCGAGCCCGAGCGCAAGCCGGCGCGTGGCATCCTCCACGCGCTCGAGCATCGCTCGCCCGAGCGACATCGGCGGGATCACGCACGCCGAGTCGCCCGAGTGCACGCCGGCCTCCTCGACGTGCTGCATGATGCCGCCGATGTACACGTCGGTGCCGTCGCACAGCGCGTCCACGTCGATCTCGATCGCGTTCTCGAGGAAGCGGTCCAGGTAGATCTCCGCGTCGGCTCGCGGCATCGTGCGCATCAGGTACCGCGCGAGGTCGCCGTCGTCGTAGCAGATCTCCATGGCCCGACCGCCGAGCACGTAGGACGGCCTCACGAGCAACGGATACCCCACGTCCTTCGCCCGCTCGAGCGCCTGCTCCGGTCCGATCGCAGTGGCGAACGGCGGCGCGTCGAGCTCCAGCTCGGCCAGCAGCCCCTGGAATCGCCCGCGATCCTCCGCGAGGTCGATCGCGTCGACCGGCGTGCCGAGCAGCGTCACCCCTGCCTGCTCCAGCTCGCGCGCCAGCCGCAGCGGCGTCTGCCCCCCGAACGACACGATCACGCCTTCCGGCTGCTCGACCTCGATCACGCCGAGCACGTCCTGCAGGGTGAGCGGCTCGAAGTAGAGCCGGTCGCTCGTGTCGTAGTCGGTCGAGACCGTCTC
>JAGQUL010000195.1 GCA_020438525.1 Thermoleophilia bacterium
CGTTGGAGTTCCCGTTCCCATTCCCATTCCCGTTCCCGCCGGCGCTCGGATTGTCGTTCCCGGTACCGGTGCTGGTACCGTCGGGCCGGCTGGTGGAGCTGCTGGGGGCCGGGGGAGCCGTAGGGCTGGCGCCGTCGCGACTCGGCGTGGTGCGTACGGGTGCCGGTGTCGAATCGCTCGTGGAGCTCGAGCTGTCGTCGACCGTAGCGGGCGGCGACGGCGCTGGTGGTGCGGCACCGGTCGGCGTGGCCGCATCGTCGGTGGATGCGTCGTGGCGCAGCCTCGGTGCACCAGCTGCTTCGACGCTCGTGGATCGAGCGTCGGAGGTGCCCTCGTCGGCGACCACGACGCCGGCCGCGTGGCTCGAACGCTGCGACGACTGCGCGACCGCGACGGGGCGCGGAACATCCACGCCGATCGATTCGCCGATCTTCGCCGCGACCTTCTGCAGCGGCGCGGGAAGCTGCCCGGCGAGCGCGAGCGCGGGAACGCCGAGCACCACGAGCGCGGCGGCAACGAGCACGAGCACGCGTCGACGACGCCTGGTGCGCGTGCGGGCAGCTGTCGTGTCGACCCGCATCCGGCGCTGTTCGGCAAGGATCGCATCGAGATGTCGATCGACCAGGTGGTCGACGTCGGGCAACGCCGTTGCTTCGAGCATGCGTTCCACCTCCTGCTCTCGCTCGTCCCCGGTCATCGGCGCGCCTCCTCGAGTCGAGCTGCGATCGCGTCGATGCCACGGCGCTGCTGCATCTTCACCGCTGCCAAGGTGGAACCCAGCACCTCGGCAATCTCACCCTGTGGAAGATCGAGTACGTAGCGCAGGTACAGGACCGCGCGCTGGGTCGCCGGCAGGCCTCGGAACAGGTGCTCGAGCTGGGCCGGATTGTCGACCGGGGGATCCGGGTCGGTTTCGGCCGCTGTCTCGGGCGGCTGTGCGACCGGCACCTCCGCCATGCGTCGAGCGAACGCGCGCCGATCATCGACGAGCCGGTTGTGCGCCATGCGCAGGATCCAGCCTCGGAACTCCGGATCGGATCGGCCCTTGAAGTGCTGCAGGTCACGAACGACCTGCAACCACACCTCTGCGAGCACGTCCTCGGCCGCATCGAGGCGCTGGGCGCGCAGATAGCCGAGGACCGCGGGCGCATGCTCGCGGTAGAGGAGCTCCCACGCGGAGCGATCACCGTCGCGTGCGGCGGCGATTCTCGCTTCGAAGTCAGGGGGCTCAGGGGACGCCATCCCTTCGCAGCGTAGCCGAACGAGTCGCGCCGTCCAACAAGGACGGCGCGACGGAGTGACGACGCCTGACGCGACACTCGGGGTCGAATCGCATGGCGGTGCGGATCGACGGCCGATCAGGCATTCGCACGCGGCCGTTCCGGATGTGACTCCGATCGACCGCTCGATACCTAAGGCGATGCGGGCGGCAGAAAGGTAACAACGACCGCTCCGACCGTTCGATTCGACCGCTCGGAGGCCTCCGAACGGCGGCGAGAGCGGCCACCGCGCGGCCGGATCCGAGGGTCGAGCCGCCGGAAACCGCATTCCCGCGTTCAAGTCCGGCGGCGTGGCTGCCGATGCGCGGGACGTGCACCGCGCCGGACGGCGAGGTGTGCCCGCGGGCGAGCACGCACCCACGCCGCCCGAAGGTCCACACGCACCACCACGAGGAGTCAATGGCACACGGCGGACATCCCGCCCGACCCGGCGACGACGCTGGCGTACCTGCAGCGTCGCTTCGAGCCGTGCCCGACGAGCCCGAGACGGGCACGTCCGGGCAGTCCCGCCTGCGCTCGCACGTGCACGAGTGGCAGCCCGTCTACGTCGCGTTCGCGCTCAGCCGTCTGCTCGTGTTCGTCGTGGGGTGGGGCGCCGAGCTCGCGATGCGGGCCTTCGACGTGGATCCGGCCAGGTGGCGCCCGTTCGCGTTCGCGGAGACCTATCCGCACTACGCCGACGTGGCCACCAACGGCTACACGCTCGACAACGCGTTCAACCACCCGCTGCTCCCGGCGCTGATGGCCGGGGGCGATGCGATCGGGATTCCGATGTGGCTCACGGCGTTCGTCGTGTCCAACCTCGCGTTCCTCGCGGGGCTCGTGGGGATCGCGATCCTCGGCGAGCGGTACGTGGGACGCGACGCCTCGATCCGCGGTGCGACCTACCTGGCATTCGCGCCGTTCGCCTACTGGTTCTCCGTGACCTCGACCGAGGGACTGCTGCTCGTGCTGGTCGCCGGCAGCGCGCTGCTCGCACTGCGAGCGACACCTGCCTCCTGGCTCGGTGCCGGCGCGCTCGCCGCGCTCGCGGTGCTCTGCAGGCCACCCGGCGCGCTCGTCGGCGTGCTGCTGCTGTGCATCGCGATCAGCCAGCTCTCGACGGGGCGACTGCGAGCCAGGGGAGTCATGGCCGCCGTCGCTGCCGGAGCGATGATCCCGGCGGCGCTGCTCGCGTTCTTCGCATACCTCGATCGCCGCACCGGTGACGCGCTCGCGTCGCTGCACTCGCAGGCCGACTTCAACCGCGAGCTGACGCTCGACGGTCCGTTCCGTGCGATCGGCTCGGGACTGGGCAACGCCGCCGGCGGCAGCATCGGTCAGGCGGTCGAGCTCGTGGCGACGTTCGGCGCTGCGGCACTGCTCGTGCTGTTCGCCGCGCGCGCCGCGGGTGATCGATGGGAGATCCGCGGCTGGACCGCGTTCGGCGCCGCAAGCCTGCTGCTGCCGCTCGCCACGGGCGTGCTGTGGCAGATGCCGCGGTTCGCGCTGCTGATCCCGCCGGTGTTCTGGATGCTTGGCAGGTTCGGCGCCCATCGCCGCCTGCATGTCGCAGTGCTCGTGCTCTTCCCGGTCGCACTCGCAGTGAAGGTGGCCGCAGCAGTCGTGGGGGTCGAAGGATGAACGAACATCGACAGGGAGTCGACGTCGCCAAGGTGCTCGGCATCGTGGGACGACGATGGAAGACGGTGCTGGCGATCACGCTCCTCGCGGCGATGGCTGCATACGGCTACGTCACGTACATGGCCAAGCCGGTGTACGAGAGCACGGCACTGGTCTCGTACCAGGCACCGGACCGCTCCTCGAACCCGACTGGTGGCGCGCTGCCGTCGTCGGGCATCACCCGCGAGGACGTGCAGACGCTCGTGGCGATCGCCGACAACCAGCAGGTCGTGGAGGCCGCTGCCAAGGAGCTCGGGATCCGACCCGGCGAGCTGCGCCAGTCGGTGCACGTGCAGGCACATGGCGAGGCGTCGATCGTGGCGTTCATCGCCCGGTCGGGCGACTCCAAGGAAGCCGCCCGTCGAGCAAATGCATGGGCCACGGCATTCGTCGGCGATCGCGTCGCGGCCGCCAACCAGAGCCTCAACAAGGTGGTGAACGACCGCAAGGCGGACCTCAAGGTCGCGCAGGCCGAGTTCCGCCGCCAGCCCGCCGACGACAAGGATCCCACCGCGAAGAACACGGCGTTCTCGTCGCTTGCCGATGCGGAGGCGCAGAAGGTGCTGTGGACCGGCGCGATCAAGGTCTCCAACCAGGCACAGGAGCCCGACCTGCCGATCTGGCCGAAGAAGCTGCCGACGCTGATCGCCGCGATCCTGATCGGGCTCGGCATCGGCTCCGGCGTGGCGCTGCTCACCGCCCGAGTCGACAACCGCCTCCGCGGCGACGACTTCGATGCGCTTCCGGCACCGGTGATCGCTCGCGTGCCGATGTCGCCTCGCGCACCCAAGGCAACGCCGCTCGGTCCCGCGATGGCAGAGCCGATCGTGGCCGACAGCTTCGCGGCGCTCGGCTCGCGCGTGATGCTCGACCGCTTCGGCGACGGCGCGCACGTGATCCTCGTCACCAGCGCACGCAGCGGCGAAGGCAAGAGCTCGGTGGCCGCGAACCTCGCGTCGGCGCTCGCGCTCGGTGGTCGTCGCGTCGTGCTCGTCGATGCCGACATGCGCCGCCCGACCCAGGACGTGGTGTTCCCGATGCTGCAGAACCGCCCGGGCCTGAGCCAGGTGCTCACGCGCGGCGCGGAGCTCGAGGCATCGCTCACGCTCGTGGCGCCGAACCTCGCAGCGATCGCGTCGGGTCCGCGTCACTCGAACGCGTCGGTGCTCCTGGCGAGCGTCGCGTTCCGGCAGATGCTCGACCGGCTCGCGCAGATCAGCGAGGTGATCGTGATCGACGCACCGCCGGTGCTCGCGGTCAAGGACGCGCTCGCGGTCGCGCCCGCAGCCAACCAGGTCCTGCTCGTGGCGCGCGTGGGGTCGTCCGACATTGCCGAGGTCGCCGAGGCGCACTCCTACATCGCGAGCGCGGCGCAGACCCCGCAGGCGATGGTGCTGGTCGGCACCGAGCGCCCCGAGGGCTACGGCTACGACCAGGAGCTGCGCGTCGCACCGCGCGTCGCGATGCCCAGCACCGCCCCGCAGGCGCAGCAGCAGCGACCGACCGCCCAGCCGCCGGCCGCAGGTCAGGCTCCCGCGGCGAGCGGCAACGGCGCCGCACCCGCACAGCAGCAGCAGCAGCCACCCGCGCCCCAGCAGGGACTGCCGTCGCCGCCCGGTGCGGCAGGAGGTCGACCGGACGGAGCGGTCGCGTAGGCATGGCTGGATTCCGCGTCCTGCACGTCACCGACTACGCATCCATGTACGAGGGTGCGTTCATCCGCCAGCTGCGGATGCTCGACGAAGACCTGCGCTCGCGCGGCGCACGACCGAGCGCGCTCTGTGCCACCTCGGCAGCGCTCGAGCGCGACTGGGCGCGAACCCTCCAGGACGACGGCTGGACGCTGCGCGAGGTGCCCGCCGGATCGACCAGGCCCCAGCGACACGTTGCGCGCGCGATCGCCGACGCGGTGCTCGAGGAGCAGCCCGACGTGGTGCACGTGCACTTCGGCACCTACGACCTGTCCACGCGCCGCGCGCTGCGCAGCGTTCGCCGCCTGCTCGGCCCGGCGATGCCGAAGCTCGTCTGGCACTACCGCACGGCGCTCGAGACCCCGGTCGCCGAGCGGTCGCCGCTGCGACGCGCGAAGGACTACCTCAAGTTCGAGCGAGCAGGGCGCGACGTCGACCTGTTCGTGGGCGTGACCCGCGCGCTTGCCGACGAGGTCGCCGCACGCGGCGCCGCGCGCGAGCGATCGGTAGGGATCGTCGCGGGCTGCGACACCGAGCGGTTCCGGCGCGACTCGGCGAACCGCGACCGGGTTCGCGACCGGCTCGGCGTGGCCGACGACGAGGTGATGGTGCTCCACATGGGGTGGAGCTGGTACCGCAAGGGCGGCGACCTGCTCGCGGAGGCGATGCGATCGCTCGAGACCGGAAGCGGGCCGCGCATCCGCGCGTTCTCGATCGGCGCACCCGACGACGAGCTGCTCGGCAGCGTGCAGCCACTACCGATGAGCGATCGCGTCCACGAGTACCACCAGGCGAGCGACATCTTCGTGAGCGCGAGCCGCTCCGAGGGCTTCGGCAACGGGCTCGTCGAGGCGATGGCCTGCGAGCGCGTCGCGGTCGCCGCCGCCGCAGAAGGCCAGGTCGAGACCTTCGCCGGGCTCGACGGGGTCGAGACGATCCCGATCGAGGACTCGCGCGCGCTCGCCGCCGCAATCCGCGATCTCGTACGACGTCGCGCGAGCTGGCCGGCGCTCGGCCAGGCCAGCCGTCGGCACGTCCTCGAACACCACTCGATGCGCCGATGGGCACGCGACATGGCCGACGCGTATGCACGGCTTCGCCCCGAACGACTCGCGTCGTCGGATGCACGCACGGGCAGCGACCACGCCGCGGAGGTCGCATGAATCCCCGCCCCGGCCTCGACTCCGGCCGCCCGGTGCGCGTCACCACGATGGTCGATGCGCTGCTCGCCGGCGGCGCCGAACGCGTCGCGGTGGAGGTCGCCTGCGGGCTCGACCGCGAGCGCTACCAGCCGCACGTGCTCGTGACGCGCGAGGACGGGCCGCTACGCGAGCTGCTCGAGCGCGCCGACGTGCCGTTCACGATCCTCGGGCGCAGCGACAAGTGGGACGTGTCGCCATGGCGGCGTGCCCACCGCCATCTGGTCGAGCACGCCGACCTGCTCCACTCGCACAAGTTCGGATCGAACGCGTGGGGCGCGCTGCTGGCACGCACCGCCCGCGTGCCGCTCGTCGTGCACGAGCACAACTTCAGCGAGACCCCGACGCGCTCGCGACGCACGATCGATCGGCGCTGGATCGCCACCCGCGCCGGCCGCGTGCTGTGCGTGTCGGAGAGCGTCGCCGACGTGGAGCGGGCATGCGGCGTGGACGAGCGGCTGATCGAGGTCGTGCCGAACGGCGTGCGCCTCGACTCCGCATGGCCGCGCGGCGCCGCACGCGCGGAGCTCGGGCTCACGGCGCGATCCTTCACGATCGGGATCGTGGGTCGACTGCGCCCCGAGAAGGCGCACGAGGTGCTGCTCGAGGCAGTCGCCGACCTGGCCCGATCCGGGCGCGACGTGCGCCTGTGCGTCGTGGGCGACGGTCCGCGCCGCACGGAGCTGCAGCTGATCGCCGGAAAGCTCGGCATCGACTCGCGCGTCACGTGGGCGGGCGAGCGTCGCGACGCAGCCACGCTCGCCGCCGCGTTCGACGTGGGCGTGATCTGCTCGCACTGGGAAGGGCTGCCGCTCGCGGCGCTCGAGTCGATGGCCGCAGGCGTGCCGCTCGTGGCGACCGCGGTCGGAGGACTGCCCGGCCTGCTCTCGAACGGCGCGGGCGTCGTCGTTCCCCCTGCCGACCCCCGCGCGCTCGCCGACGCCCTGCGCACGCTGATCGACGACGAGCAGCATCGCGCTCGAACCGGCGCCGCCGGCCGCGAACGCGTCGCACGGCAGTACTCGTTCGGCGCAATGGTCCGCCACATCCAGGACATCTACGACACCGTGCTCGACGAGCAGCGCGCCTCCACGCGCGATGCACGCCGACGCCACGACGAGCCGGCACCGACCGCCGGACAGGAGGCCGCATGACCGCCCAGCCCCACGAGGAGCACGACCGCGAGCCCGAGCAGCTCCACGAGACCGCGACCCGACCGAGCGGCGACGATCCACGCCACCAGCCGATCGGCTTCTTCGCGCCCGGCGTGGTCCGCTCCGGCTACCACATGGACCTGCGCGGCGTTGCCGGATCGTACGGCCCGCCCGACGAGGCCGACGCCTGGATCGACCTGCTCGTCGCCCGCCGCGAGCACGTGCTGCCCGTGAGCATGCTCCAGCTCGGGCTCGGCGCATGGCAGCGCGGCATCGACCAGGACGACTCCGACCGCGGTGGCTGGATGGCGATCGCCCAGCGGATCGCCGACTGGGCTGCCGTCGACATGGACGGGCACGGCCGCTTCGCGCACCTGCAGCCGATGCCGCACACCTACCGGATCGACGCGCCCTGGTACTCGGCGATGGCGCAGGGGCTCGGAATCAGCCTGCTCGCGCGAGCAGGCGAAGCAGACGACGCAGCCCGCGCGGCACGCAGCCTGCTCGACCGCACGTTCGGCCTCGTGACCGACACGAGCGACGGGCCGATCCTCGAGGAGTACCCCGCCGACCCTCGCCCGCACGTGCTCAACGGCTGGATGTGGGCGCTGCTGGGCCTGTACGACCTTGCCTACTGCGATGGGCTGGACGACGACGACCTGCGCGCTGCAGCAGCGGATTCCTGGGATTCGGGAGTCTCGTCGCTCGTGGCACACCTGCCGCGCTACGAGACCGGCCGCGGCTGGTCGACCTACGACCTGTACCCGCACCCGATCGCGAACGTCGCCAGCCCGTTCTACCACCGGCTGCACGTGTCGATGCTGCGCGCCGTTGCCCGGGTCGCGCCGTACGTCGAGCTCGCGCACGAGCTCGAGGACACCGCCGGCCGCTGGGAGCGCGCGCTCGCCAGGCCGGGCACGCGCGCGGTCGCCGTGGCGCGCAAGGTGGGCTTCCGGATCGTCACCCCGCGCCACCGGAGGGCTGCCTGACGTGCGCATCGCCTACCTGGCATGGCACGGCTCGGTGCACACCCGCCGCTGGGCGGGCTGGTTCGCCGAGCGCGGGCACGAGGTGCACGTCGTGACGTGCGGCGGAGCGGATGCACGCGATCGCGATGCCGACGGCAACCCGCTGCCGCTGCGCTACCAGGTGCACGAGCTGGGCACGCCGCGCTTCGGCAAGCTCGGCTACTTCCTCAGGATGCGCGCAGCGCGTCGCGCGATCCGGCGGATCGACCCCGAGGTGCTGCACGCGCACTGGCTGACCAGCTACGGCCTGCTCGCACTTGCGTGCGACCGATCCGCGCTGCCGCTCGTGGTGACCGCGCACGGCGACGACGTGCTGATCGCCCCACGCAACCCGCTGCTCAAGCGGATCGTTCGGCGCGTGCTGCGCGCCGCGAAGCTCGTGACCGTTCCCGGCGACCCGATGCGCGAGGCGGTGCTCGACCTGCTCGGCGACTCACCGCCGCCCGAGGCCGGGATCGCGACCTTCCAGTACGGCGTGGAGAGCGCACGCCTGGCCGCGGCCGGCAGGCGCGCCCGCGCCGCCGTCGAGCCCGGCGGCCCGCTGCGGATCGTGAGCGCGCGGGCGATGCTCGACCTCTACCGAATCGATGCGCTGCTCGACGCGGTCGCGCTGCTCGTCGGCGACGGCGAGCACGTGCACGTCGAC
>JAGQUL010000024.1:0-20373 GCA_020438525.1 Thermoleophilia bacterium
GTCGATGCGGATGCCGTTTTGCGCGAACCACGCGGCGGATTGCTCGAAGGCGGCGATGCAGCTTGCTGTGGTCTCGTCGGGCATGATCACCGCATGGCTCAAACGGGTGCGATCGTCGATACAGACTTGGACGTAATCCCAGCCCGAACCGGCAGTCGATTTTCGGTTGTGGCTGCGGCGATCACCGGTGATGCGATGCCCGGCAACGGCACCGATCCGACCGAGCTTTTTGACGTCTACATGCACCATCTCGCCTGGAAGCTCGCGTTCGTAGCGCACGACCGGAGCACGCTCCGGTCGCGGCAAGCGGCTCACACCCGCTCGCCGCAGGATCTTGTGGATCGTCGATGCAGCGAGCCCCAGATACCCGCCAAGCATCGCTGGACCAAGCTCGGTCTCACGTCGCATCTCCTCAACGATCGCGGCAACGTCCGGCGGCGTGAGACGGGGCATCGAATGCGGGCGGCTCGAGCGATCGCACATCGGCTCGCCCGCTTCGAACCGCGCCGCCCACTTCGCAACCGTCGGCTTCGTCGATCCCACCCGCTCGGCAATCTGCTGCAGCGAAAGCCCCGCTGCTCTGAGCAATCCGATCTCGGTCCGCGTCCTCGGAGTCGTGCGCGCATTACGATGCATGGTGAAGGTCCTCTTTGATTGTGGTTGGTGCTTCAACACCTCCGATCCAATCAGCGGGGACCTTCACTGTGATTCAGGGGTCGGCACCCGCTCCGCGGGCACCGACCCCTGAATCACGACACTGCCATCGCAGCGTCAACAACCTGTGTGGGCAATAGACCTAGAAGTTCGGGGCGATCACCGAGAACGTGATGTCGGCCGCGTAGGCACCCGACAGCTGGGTCGTTGCGGTACGGATGCCGAACCGGACATCGACCTGCGCGTTTTCGGTCCCGACTACCGATGTCGAGGCGAGCTTGCGCGGCGTGGTGGGAACCGACGCCCACACCGCGCTCGAAGCGATCAGGCAGTTTCCCGCCCCGGCAATGGGCGACACGGGAACTGCTCCGGCGGCGACGTCTTCCGTACAGATGCCAAATGCGCCGGCTGGGCCGAAGGTTCCCGCGAAGTCATCGATCGAGTGCACGCCGTCGGTCATGGCCGATCCCACGCCGTCCGTCTGTGCAACGCGGAGCATCGACGTGCCATCGCTGGATCCAAACGCCACGGTGCACGGTGTCGAGGTGGTGGTCCCGGCACCTGGAGCGATCACGCCAAGATCGATCGAGCTGCCTGCACAACCACCGACCCCGATCGACGAACTACCTTCCACGATCACGGCTCGCGTGGGGCTCCAGGCCGATGTGTTGCCCGCGTTGTCGACTGCACGAGCACACCAGTAGTAGCGGCCCGGCGACAGCGGCGATGCCACGGTGTACGTCGGCGACGAGCCACTTGCGACAGGGCCAGCGTTCGTGCCCGACGCGACCAACCCGACACCACACGTCATCGAGCTTCCGACGCGGAATTCGACCATCCCGGCAGTGGCGGGGACGGGGTCGGTGTACGTCGCGGTCAGCGTCGGCGTCGTGTCGAGATCGAGCGAGCCGTCCGCCGGCGACACCAGCGTGGGAACGTCGGGTGCCGATGCATCCACGACGAACCCGTCCGAGCATGCCCAGGATGCAGCGACGTTTCCGGCGACGTCATGTGTTCGAACGCACGTGTAGAGCATCGCACCGTTCCCAAGCGTCGTCGACGCCACGGAGATGTCCAGGGTGCGCGACGTGATTCCTGACTGCATGCTCGTTCCAGGCGCGGCCGAGCACGTGACGCTGCTCGTCGAGATGCATGCGTCATAGTCGCGCACGCCGCTCGCCGCATCCGCCCCCGGGCTCCAGCTCGCGGTTACGTGCACGTCTACACCGTGAAGATCCCCGTCGCTCGAGAAGCTGGTCGACAGATCGTAGATCGATACGGGATTCGTGGGCGCGAAGGTGTCGATCATCGAGCCGTCGGTGCAGGCGACTGCGACCTGTGCGAGCGTGTCCGTCGTGCGAACGCAGACGTACCAGACGGATGCCTCGGCCAGCGTCTGCCCCGTAAGGACGTGGCTCGTTGCGAGTCCGATGTTGGTCCAGCCCGCGAGGATGGTTCCCGTGCAGCCGGATGCATCGACGGCCGACGAGTAGCACGTCTCGTAGCGGGTGACGCCGCTCGGGTCAAGCGACGCGTCCCATGTCGCGCGAAGCGTCCCGGTGTTCGACTGGTAGTCGATGTCGGATGCCGTATCGGTGCCATCCACCAAGGGTGTCGGCGATGTGGCCCCCGTGTCGATGATGACGCTGTCGCTCGTCGACCACGGGGAGAGGACGAACGCCGAGCGGGTTCGCATGCACATCACCCAGTCGCCGTCGGCGACAGGGCCGCCGATCGTGACGGACGACGTCGGCGTGTTGGCAGTGAGCTCCGGCGCGTCGCAGCTGCCGCCATGCCCGGTTCGATACGCCGCCCAGTCGATGCTCTCGTAGTGGAACCACGACGAGACGCTGGAAACGTTGGCAGCCAGCGACGTGTTGACCGTGGTGAAGTCGATGTCGGCAGCCGGTCCGTCCGAAACGGTGTACGAGCTCTGCATGGCGGGATTGACGTGAATCGCGCCGAGTCGCTGCTCGCCACCGACGGTGTCCACCGCGATTCGATACGTCACGCCCGCCGTTGCGAAGAACCGTACATCGGATGCGCTGGAGCTGTAGGGAGCATCGTCGTTCGACGCTACCTCGACGAGCGTGCCGAGCGAGTTGCCGGTGTAGACGGCGAGCACTGGATCGAACGACTGGCCCGAGACCAGATACCTGTAGTAGTGGTCGCGGTAATTGCTGACTGCAATCTGTGCGATGCCGGACACGCTTGGTGTGTAGGTGTACCAGAGGGAGGCACCACCCGACACGCCCGCATGCACCGGTTCGCCGGCCTGCAGTCCGGCATGGATCGTGTCGAAGCATCGGTAATCCGAGTCGCCGATGGGGATGGCCGCAGCGAACGCATCGTTCGATGCTGCGCCGCCGTTGAGCGTGCCACGAAGCGTGAAGTTGCCGAATCCGCTCGGGTTCGCACTGTCGTTGCTCACCCGGATCGAGTACGTCTGTCCTGCAACGACCTGCAGGCGCGGCCTCGGTGTCGGGAATGACGGGGTGCACCCGCTCACGTAGTAGTAGTGGGCCTGCAGGGCGTACGCACTGTCACCGGCAGAAGCGAGCGGATAGGTGCTTCCGGAGAACGTGTCGACGGCGACGCTGGTGGCGGTTCCGATCGTGTCAAGCATGAGCCAGCCGCTGGTCGGAGCCACGTAGCGGTACCAGACGGTGGCCGTGGCTTCAGAGTACGGTGCCGACGACTCCGCTGTCTCCATCGTGGCGAGGTTCAGTGTGCCGGACGTGGCGAAGTCGGTACCCGCCACCACTTCAGCGTTGGCGAGGTCGTCATTCGTCGGGGCGGCATTGCCGATCCGGATGCCGAATCGACCGGAGGCGCCGCCCTTGCCATCCACTGCGATGTGGTACGTGGTGCCGGCGATGCCGACGAACACCGCACGGCTGAGCCCTGCCACCGGGGCATTCGCAGCGTCATCGTTGGCGGCGATGCCGGTGAGCGCCCCGACCGAGGCCCCGGTGTAGACACCGACGAGCGTGTCGAACGCGGCGCCTGTCCTCGGACCGAACACGTCGACCGCCCATGTCTGCGTGGTCGTAGGCGTGAAGGAGTACCAGACGCTTGCTGCGCCTGCGTTCCCGGCATGCGAAGGCTCACCTGGCTCGTGGTCAGCGCCCACGTTGTACTGATCGTCGTAGCTGTCCTGCACTGCTGGGGCACTGGGCGATGCGGTGAGCACCGTCGCATTGGCGAAGTCGTCGTTCGGGGGCGAGTTGATGCTGAGCGTGAACGATGCGTTGCTGTTCGCGTCGAAGTAGTAGGAACCACCGACGGAGATGCGATACGTGGTCCCGGCCACGGCCATGAACGTCACGTTCTTGCACTTCGGGCTGTTGTAGTGAGATGCGGATGCCTTCCAGGACACGGGATACCCGCTCGAGTCGGTCACGCCGAGCCCAGACTGCTGTCCGCAGCTGCTCACAGCGATGGTCGTCGCGCCGGAAGCCGGGGCCACCCATCGATACCAGACGGTTGCGAAGTGCCCCGCCGTCGTCGACTCTCCCGATTCCTTCGAGGCGTTCTGGAGGTCGCCGGTGGTCGAGGCGATCCATCCGCTCAGCAGTTCGGCATTCGCGAAGTCGTCGTTGGCAGGACCCGTACGCTGCTGGAACGTAATCGGGAACATGCCGGTCGAGCCGTTCTTGCCATCAACTCGAATGTAGTAGGGCTGACCAACCTGCGGCGCATGGATCGTGAATCTGCTGCAGCGGCCATGCCCGGCTGGTCCGTCGTCGTTGTAGTCGGAAGCGGACCAGTTCGGGTCGGTGAGCGAACCGAGCGACGAACCTTCGTAGACGTACAGGACCGTGTCGAACGTACAGCCGATCGTGGATATGTCGATCGGATTGTTCGCGGTGGGCACCCACCGGTACCATACCGACGTAACTGCGCCGCTTGCAGACGGCTCACCTGCCTCGCCCGTGGCTGCGGTGGTCGAACCGTTGCTCGTCGCAAAGCCACCAGCGTTCAACACGATGTTCTCTGCGTTCGCGAACATGTCGTTGGCCGGCACGGCAACGACATTGAGGCGCACGTCCGTCTCGTCCTGGGTCGCCGTCTTGGCGTCGACTCGAATATGGTAGGTCGTGCCGGCAGTCGGCGTGAACGTGAGCGACGAGCACGACGTCGGCGAGCCGGAGTCGTCGTCGGTCGCGATCTGCGTGAGCGAGCTGACGCTCGATCCCGTGTAGACGTAGAGCACCGTGTCGTGCAGGCAGTCATTCGTGTCCACCTGCACCGTCTGGGTGCTCGGTGCCGTCCACGAATACCAGATCGAATCGGTGCTTCCTGCGGCGGCAGGCTCGCCTGCCTCGCCGGTCGCGAGCACCGTCGACCCGGTCGTCATCACCCCACCCCCCGACAGCGTCAGGATCTCCGCGTTCACGAATGCGTCATTGGGCGGTGGCTGGTGCTGCTGGATTCGTACCGGGAGCGGATCGTCGGTGCTCGACGAGATGCGAATCCAGTACGTCGTTCCGGGAGTCGGAATCAGCCTCTGCCTTTCGCAACCGCTGGGAAGGTCGTTCAGGCTGGTTACGCCGGGCGACGAGCCAAGGGTGGCAAGCGTCGATCCGACGTATAGCTCGACTTCGGAGTACGCGGCCGGGGAGCAGCCGTTGGTGTCGACCGTAACCGGAGCCGTACTCGCTGCCGTCCAGCCGTACCAGAGCGAGTTCAGCTGACCGCTCGACGTGGGCTCGTCGACCTCGACACTGGCTGCCTCGGAGTCGCCCGTCGCGGAGGCGATGCCGGAACCATCCAGGACGAGCACGGCCGCGTTCGAAAAATCGTCGTTTGCAGCAGCGCTGATCCGTTCAAGCTGCACGCGTACGGTCCCGGTCTCGCTTCCGTGACCGTCCGCGCGAAACAGCACCGTCCGACCTGCGTCGACGGATATCCGAAACGAAGGACACGACGAGCTTGCAGCAGCGATCCGAGAAAGAGCATTCACGGCAGAGCCTTTGAATGCATCGAGCCTCATCGACCGGTCGCAGTTGACGATGGATGCGCGAACGGTCTCGTGTACAGGCGGGGTCCAGCTGAACCATACGGACGTTATCGTGCCGTCTGCGGACGGTTCGCCCGGCTCGTCGGTGGCGCCGTCGTCGGTAGTGGACACATCGGCGATCCCGGAGCCGTCGAGCACGAGGACGGCAGCATCGGCGAAGTCATCATGCGGTGGTCGCACCTTGAGCACTGCGTTGAGGGTATGAGAACCCGAACTCGAGAACGGTGCCGAAACGCGGAAGTAGTACGTCGTGCCTGCAACCGGAACGAACGACAGCTTGGAACAGTAGCTGGTTCCGCTGTCGTCATCGCTGGCGACGGTGGTGAGCGTCGAAAGCGATGCGCCGGCATATACGTACAGATAGGAGTCGTAGCTGCAACCGTTGGTGTCGAGCACAAGGGGGCCGTCGCCTGGGAGCACGACGGGCGCATCCCAGCGATACCAGACCGTTCGTTTCGCGTTCGATGGCTCGCCAGGCTCACCAGTCGCGTTGGACGTATCCCCGCTCGCGGATGCAAACCCGCTCCCGTTCAGCACCATCGTCTCCGCGTTCGCGAAATGATCGTTGGCGACTGTCGCGAAGTGGGTCAGGTTGAGCGGGAACGATCCTGTCGTGTCGT
This sequence comes from Thermoleophilia bacterium, assembly GCA_020438525.1. Next base: position 6,298 of record JAGQUL010000024.1, read on the forward strand.
TCTTTCCATCGATCCGAAACCAGTAGGTGGTGCTCGCTGCCACGGGGAATGAGATCGATGCACAAAGCGAAGGTGTTCCACTCGAATCGTCGCTGGCGAGCTGAGTGAGCGTCGCGAGCGACGAACCCGTGAAGAGGTAGGCAACCACGTCGTTGGCGCAGCCGTTCGTATCGAGACGCGCAGTGGACACGGGACTCGCGGGTGATGTCCATCGATACCAGACGGAGTTCGAGACGCCTGATGCAGCTGGTTCTCCCGCGTCGAGCGTGGCACCGACCGTGGTACCACTGACCGACACGCTGCCCGCGCCGGTCAAGCCGAGGTCCTCGGCGTTCACGAACTGATCGTTGGGTGGGAACGGGCCGGGGAGCGTGTCGAGCTGGATGGTGACGAGACCGATAGCCGAACCGGTGCCGTCAACACGAAGATAGTAGGTCTCGCCCACGGTCGGCGAGAAGCTGATTCCTGCACAGGGCGAGGGCGTCCCACCAGTGTCGGCACTTGCGATGAGCTGCAGCGAAGGCAGCGTGGCCCCCGTGAAGACATCGAGCCACGTGTCGGTTACGCAGCCATCCGTATGGATTCGCACCACAGCACTGTCCGGTGCGGTCCAGCGATACCAGATCGAGTTCAGTGTCCCTGAACCGGGCTGCTCGCCAGCCTCGCTGGTCGCGCCGACCAGCGTGCTGTCCCCATACGCGGAGCCGGCGACGAGCACCAGCTCCTCTGCGTCCGCGAAGTCGTCGTTCGGTGGGGCAGGCAACGGTATCGCCTGCTGGAGCGAAAGCGGAAACGTCCCGACGCTGCTGGACCATCCATCGATGCGGATGCGATACGTGGTACCCGGCGTCGGCGTGAACGAGGCGAGGCTGCATGCTCCGCTGCCACCGTCGTCGTCGGAAGTGACGAACGTCAGTGCGTTGAGCGCAGCGCCGGTGTAGACATGCAGGTATGCGTCGTAGTCGCAGCCGGAGGTATCGACGGTCACTGTCTCGCTGTTCGTGGCCGTCCATGTGTACCAGACGGTTTCGAGGGTGCCCGAACCAGACGGCTCATCAACCTCGCCGGTGGCCTCGACGTTCGTCCCGTTGACGAGTGCGTGCCCGGTTCCATCGAGGGTGATGTTCACTGCATCGGCGAAGTTGTCGTTCGAGGGCGGTGCGGCGTGCGCCTGTCCCGCCATCGCGGCGAGCATGAAGAACGCGGTCGCCACACAGATCGCAAGCGAGCGGGCACGCTCAAGCGAGCGCGCGTGACGCGCGCGTTCGTTCGCGCTTGCGTGAAGGGACCCGGAACACATTCGATTCGAGCATCGTCAAGACCGAGGATGTACTTGAGTGGAGATCGCCGTGCGGCCAATTTCGGTACTCGCCGACCGGCTCAGGAAGATTCGAGACATCGCTTCGGTACGTGCATCCGTTGCACCATGAACGTCGGAGCGCGTCGACGCTGTTGAATTCCACGGCCCGATCCAATGGGAGCGGTGGGACTCGAACCCACGACCAACGGATTAAAAGTCCGCTGCGCTACCAGCTGCGCCACGCTCCCACGGGCATCCTAGCGGCGGGACCCGGTCAGTTGCGGGGCAGCTGGACGTCAACTTGCTTGACGCGATGCACCCGTACGGTCGCCGTGGTCACGGTAGTGGCACGACCCTTCCGGATCGCGAATTTCGTGATTGGGTCTACAGAATTCGCGAATTCGACGATACCTTGGTAGAGAACGCTCCACTACACGCGCGCGATCACGCGGGAAGGATTCACGACGCGGTGGCCATCCACCCCGGACATCACCAGCGACGCCAGCGGGTCACGCCGCTGCCTCGACGACCGCGTGAGCGGCTGGCGGGCGGCGTGTTCCAGGCGGTGACGCGACTGGTGGGCTTCCGTCCGGAGCTGGTGCCCGACCACCTGCGCCGACAGCTTCGCGTGATCGGCGTGAGCGACGAGCAGGTGTTTCGGGTGATGCCGTCGCTGCGATCGCTCGCCGACTGGCCATATGCCTGGGAAGACGAAGGCGACGCACGCGCAGCCGAAGGTGACTGGAACGCGGCGTTCGCTGCGTACTACGTCTCGCAGCGGATCCTGCTCGCTCGCAGCCCGCTCAAGGACCGGCTGTATCGGCTCGCGCTCGAGGCGTACGCACACGTGGACCAGCCCGAGCTCGAGCGCTTCCGCGTGACGAATCCCCACGGCGAGGAGATCGCCGGGTACCTGCAGATGCCACGTGGCTACGAGCCCGGGTCGCAGGTGCCGTGCGTGCTGATCGTGCCCGGCATCACCGGCACGAAGGAAGAGCTGCACCCGTTCGCGATGCCGATGCTTCGTCGCGGCGTCGCCGTGGCGCGCCTCGACAACCCGATGTATGGCGAGACCGAGGGCCACCTGACCGATCGGTCCGTGCCGAATCCGCGGGTCGTGCTCGACCACCTCGCGACCGACGAGCGGCTCGATGCGAGCTCGCTGCACCTGTACGGCATGAGCCTCGGCGCGAACTTCTCGATCGAGGCCGCGCTCGGCTCGCGCGCCGCGAGCCTGAGCGTGATCTGCGCGCCGTTCCAGCCGTCGCGCTACTTCCGTGACCTGCCGACGCTCAACCTCACCGCGCTGCAGCACATGACCCAGCGGCGCGACCTCGATGACCTGATGCAGTTTGCTGCAGAGAACGATCGAGTCACGACCGCGCCGCAGCTCGAGATCCCGGTCCGCATCTTCCACGGCGGGCGCGACCGCACGATTCCCGTCGAGGACGCACACCTGCTCGCAGCGGCGCTCGGTGGCCCGTCCGCGCTGACCGTGTACGAGCGCGACCACCACAACTGCCTCGAGCACATGGACGAGATCACGGCGGGCGTGCTCGAGTTCATCGCCGACCCGTATGGAGTGTGCGAGCGACACGCGAGCGTCGAGCGCATCGATCGCGCGGCGAGCGTGCCGGTCAGCGACGAGGACGCAGCGGTCTCGCGCGGTGGCGACGTGCCCGCACGCGGGCTGGCGCGACTTCCGTTCCTGCTACCTGGCGTTCGCCCCGGAACCAGCGGCTGACACGAGGTTCGCGGTGGCGTCGAGCGCCTGTTCGAGGTCGCGCAGCAGGTCGTCGACGTGCTCGATGCCGACGCTGATCCGCACGAGCTCTGCGGGCACCTCGAGCGGCGACCCGGCCACGGACTGGTGGGTCATCAGACCGGGAAGCTCGATCAGGCTCTCCACGCCGCCGAGGCTCTCCGCGAGCGTGAACAGCCCGGTTGCCGCGCACAATGCCTTGGCGCGCTCCTGCCCGCCTGCGGCTCGGAAGCTCACCATGCCGCCACCGGCACGCATCTGCCGCTGCACGATCGGATGGTCGGGGTGCGATTCCAGCCCCGGATAGAGCACCTGGTCCACGTCGCTTCGTGATTCGAGCATCGTCGCGATCGCCAGCGCGTTCTCGCAGTGGCGTTCCATTCGCACGTGCAGCGTCTTGAGGCCACGCGTGACGAGCCAGCTGTCCATCGGCCCCGGGATCGCGCCGACTGCGTTCTGCAGGAACCGCAGCTCCTCGGCGAGCTGGTCGTCGTTGGTCACGAGCGCGCCGCCGACCACGTCGCTGTGGCCACCGAGGTACTTGGTCATCGAGTGGGCGACGATGTCGGCGCCGAGCGTGAGCGGCTGCTGCAGGAACGGCGTGGCGAACGTGTTGTCGACCGCCAGCCGTGCACGCCGTGCGTGCGCGACGCTGGCAATCGCCTCGATGTCGACGACGTTCAGCAGCGGGTTGGTCGGGGTCTCGACCCAGACCAGGCGCGTGCGGTCGGTCATGGCTGCCGCGATCGCGTCCATGTCGCGCATCTCGACGAACGTGAAGTCGAGGCCCGCGTGCCGCTCCAGCACCTTGGTGAACAGCCGGTACGTGCCGCCGTACGTGTCGTTGATGCAGAGCACGTGGTCGCCGGGGCTCAGCGTCTGCAGCACCGTCGACGTGGCGGCCATGCCGCTCGCGAACGCGATGCCATGGTCGCCGTCCTCGAGCGCCGCGAGCTGGATCTCGAGCGCGCGACGGGTGGGGTTGTCGGTCCGGGAGTAGTCGTAGCCGGCGAAGTCGCCCACGCCATGCTGCACGTACGTCGAGTTCAGGTAGACCGGCGCGATCACCGCGCCGGTCGCCGGATCAGGATCCTGCCCGGCGTGGATCGCACGCGTGCCGAACGCCTGGCCCTCGTACTCGCTCGCGCGCCTGCGGCGCGGGTGTCCGTGGTCTGTCGGCTCGCCCATGTGGTGCTCCTCCTCCGTGCGACTCTCGCACTGGGATCCTCCCACACGGTCGCCGTGCTACTCGTCGCCGCCGGCGGTGCCACCGCTCGGGTAGTTGCCCGGACCCGGGTAATCGCCCGAGGTCGGGTATGAGTCGCCGTATGCGCGCAGCGCCTGCAGCGCCGCGGAAATGGCCGTCGAGTCGCTGCTCGTGGCGCGATCCGCGTCCGCGAAGGCTCGCTCGACCTGATCGATGGTCGCGCTCGACGACTCGCCGATCGACGCCATCGACAGCATCGTCGCGTCGCTGCTCGTCGCGCGATCGGCGGCGCTCATCAGTCGCGCATACTCGTCGGGCGTGAATCGAGAGGTCGAGTTCAGCGACAGCGCGCTCAGGAACATCGCGTCGCTGCTCGTCGCGCGATCGGCGGCGTTCGCGATCGTCTCGAACTGCGCAGCGCTCGCCCGAGAATCGAGGCCGAGGCGCAGCGCGGCGAGCATCGTGGCGTCGGAGGACGTGTGCCGGTCCGCGGTGCGCAGCAGCTGCACTGCCTCCGTGGCGTCGCGGCCCGACGAGGTCGCGATCGTGTATGCCGACTGCATCATCGCGTCGCTGCTCGTCGCGCGGTCGGCAGCGCCGAGAATGTCGTCGTCGGCCACGTCCGGGTCCGCGGGGGTGGTGCTGCATGCGGCGAGCGCCACGGTGCCCACAGCGAGCGCTCCGATTCCCAGCGCGATCTTCAGCCCAGCGTTCATCTTCTGCTCCGTCCCGTCGATCTCGAGTGCCGGTGTCCAGCCGGCGCGTCCATCCGGTACGTCGAGAACGGAGCCGCGTTCGTTTCGCAGCGTCAGAGGCTGACGCCCGCCGCCTCGAGCAGCTCGTGTGCCTCGTTGGGCGCGAGCTCGCGCGCCTCGTCCTGGCTGACGAGTCCGTGCTCGAGCAGCCACTCGGGATTGAAGACCTTGGACAGGTAGCCGCGACCGGTGTCGGGCATCAGCACCACCACGCGCTTGCCCGGGCCGAGCTCCCGCGCGACCTTCAGCGCGCCGTGCAGGGCGGTGCCGCAGCTGCCGCCGCACAGGATGCCTTCCTCGCGCGCGAGCCGGTTGGCGGTCCGGAAGCTGTCGCGGTCCTCGACGATGATCCAGCGGTCGACGACGTCGCGGTTGAACGTGCCGGGCCAGAAGTCCTCGCCGATGCCCTCGACGAGGTACGAGTGCACGTCGTCGGGCGTCACGTAGATCGACCCGGGCGGATCGCACGCGACGACCTGGACGTTCGGATCCTGCGACTTGAGGTAGCCGCCCACGCCGCTTGCCGTGCCACCCGTGCCCACGCCGCACACGAACGCGTCGATGCGCCCGTCGACCTGCTCCCACAGCTCGGGACCCGTTGTCTCGACGTGCGTCTGCGGGTTGGCCATGTTGTGGTACTGGTCGAGCTTCACCGCGTTCGGCAGCTCGGCAGCAAGCTTGTCGCTGACCGAGTAGTAGGAGCGTGGGTCGTCGGCCTCCACCTGCGTCGGGCAGACGACGACCTCTGCTCCGTATGCACGCAGCAGGTTCTGCTTCTCGAGGCTGATCTTGTCGGGCATCACGAACACGCAGCGATAGCCGCGCGCGATCGCGGTCATCGCAAGGCCGACTCCCGTGTTGCCGCTGGTGGGCTCGACGATCGTGCCGCCCGGGACGAGCAGGCCGTCGCGCTCGGCGGCGTCGATCATCCGTGCGCCGATGCGGTCCTTCACCGAGTAGCCGGGATTGAACATCTCCAGCTTGAGCAGGACCTCCGCCATGTCGGGCTCCTGCATGCGCTGCAGACGCACGAGCGGTGTGTTGCCGATCAGGTCGGTGATGACGGGGAACGAGGAGGATTCGGCCATGCGGCCGATCCTACTAGCGCTCGGATCCGCGGTCCGCGGCCGGTCCACCCGAGCGTCGCAATCGCAGCGCGAGCAGCATCGTGGCGAGGCCGAACACGAACGCCACCGAGTTCGGCACCGCGACGATGTAGTCGTCGACGCTGATGCCATAGGCGACCCAGAGCAGGAACCCGACCGTGAGCACGGCAAAGTAGCCGATCGAGACGTCGCGACTGTCGCCGGTCTGCAGCATCCTGCGGATCTGCAGGCCAGGGCTGGCGGCCATCGCGAGCGCCCAGACGGACACGACGCTCTCGAGGATGTCCTGACCCGACATCAGTGCCGGAAGTGGCGCCGATGGGTGAACACCATCGGGATGCCGGCGTCGTCGCAGAGCTTGACGATGTCGTCGTCGCGATCGCTGCCGCCGGGCTGGATGATGCCGGCGATCCCGGCGTTGATCGCCAGCTCCACCGCGTCGTCGTAGCCGAGGAATGCGTCGCTCGCGAGCATCGCGCCCTTGGCACGATCGCCGGCCTTGGCCAGCGCGTTGGCGAGGCCGTCGTGACGCGACGCGTGCGTGCCCGCGATGCCGACGGTGACGAGGTCCTTGCCGAGCACGATCGCGTTCGATCGGACCCATCGCGAGACGCGGTAGGCGAACACGAGGTCACCCCACTGCTGCTCGGAAGGCGTGGCGCTGGTCACGACGTCCATGAACTCGCGCTCCTCGAGCTCGAGGTCGTGGTCCTGCACGAGCAGTCCACCGATGACGCGTCGCAGGTCCTTCTCGCCCGGGCTCTTGGTGCGGCGCTCCTGGTCGAGCAGGACGCGCAGGTCGGGCGCCCGCTCCGCGAGGATCGCGCGTGCGTCGTCGTCGTAGCCCGGTGCGAAGAGCACGTCGAACCTGTGCTCGGCGATCGTCCTGGCGGCGTCGGCGTCGACGGTGCGGTTCAGTGCGAGCACGCCGCCGTAGCTGGATGCCTCGTCGGCCTTGAACGCGAGCTCGAAGGCGTCCGCTCCACCGCGGGCTGCCGCGACCCCGACCGGCGAGCCGTGCTTGACGATCACGCAGCTCGGGATCGAGAAGTCGGAGGCGACCTGTCGGGCGACGTTCAGGTCGGCGAGGTTGTTGAAGCTCAGGTCGTCGCCGCCGAGCTGCTCGACCATGCTGAGCAGGTGGCGGCGAGCGCCGACCTCGACGTAGTACGCGGCGCGCTGGTGCGGGTTCTCGCCGTACTCGAGGTCGGCCATCTTCACGTAGTCGCGCAGGAGGTAGGTCGGGAAGTCCTCCGCGTCGCTGAACCAGTTGGCCACGGCGAGCTCGTAGTGCGCGGTCGCGTCGAACGCGCGGCTCGCGAGCAGGCGGCGCGCCTCGTAGCCGGGGTCGCCGTCGGTGGCCTCGAGCTCCTCGAGCACGAGCGGGTACACCTCGGGATCGGCGACCACGAGCACGCGCTCGAAGTTGCGCGCCGCAGCCCGCAGGATCCCGGGCCCCTCGATGTCGATTGCGTCGAGCACCTCCTCCTCGCGCAGGTCGCGTCGACCCGCGGTGCGCTCGAACGGGGCAAGGTTCACCACGACCAGGTCGAAGCCGGTGTCGTCGCCGTCGGCGCCGCGCCACTGCAGCGCGGCGCTCAGCTGCGGGTGCATCGTCTGCGCGGGTCCGCTGCCGACGAGCGCCTTGGCGCCGAGCAGCTGCTCGACGGACTGGACCTCGAGCCCTGCATCGCGAAGGAACCCGACGGTGTCGTCGGCGGCGACCACGTCGACATCCATCGCCTGCAGCGCGCGCACGAACTCCACGAGTCCGTCGGTGTCGTGGACGGACACGAGTGCGCGTCGAACCTGTGCCATGCGGGGTCGCTCCTTCGTCGCTCGAGGCGCACGCCGATGTATCGCGCGTACGCGTGATGGAACGGGCCTTCCCCGCTCGCGCCGCCTTCAATCAGCCCACCGAGTTTCGCATCGCAGTGTCGGATTCCGACACTCGCATCCGAAACTCCGTGCGAACCCGGGGTGCGCGCGGGTCGCCCGGGCGAGGCACGCCGGCCGAGGGCGCGGATCAGGAGACGACGACCGCCACGCCGGCTGCATCCATGGCGCGGCTGAACTCGTCGTAGATCGCGGCGATACCGTCGGGAACCCAGGTCGGGTCGACGAGATCGCGCACACGGTCGATGCCGAGCGCATCGACCACCGCCGGACGATCGGCGAGCGCATCGGCCATGTTCGCGCGGGCGCCGCTGCGTACTTCGGCGGCTGCGGACTGGACCGCGCGATAGGCGTCGTCGCGGACGAGGCCGGCAGCAACGAGCTCGAGCAGCACACGCTGCGAGGCGACGGTCCCACGCTGCCCGGCGAGGTTCTCGAGCATCCGCTCGGGCACGACCACCATGCCGTCGACGAGCCACGTCACCTTGGCGAGGAGGTAGTCGACCAGGGTGAACGTGTCCGGAAGGATCACGCGCTCGATCGACGAGTGCGAGATGTCGCGCTCGTGCCACAGCGCCACGTTCTCGATCGACGCCCCGGCATTCGCTCGCACGAGACGCGCGAGTCCGCAGACCTGCTCGCTCACGATCGGGTTGCGCTTGTGCGGCATCGCGCTCGAGCCCTTCTGCCCAGTCGCGAACGGCTCGCTCGCCTCCCCCACCTCCGGACGCTGCAGGTGCCGGATCTCGAGCGCGATCCGCTCGAGGGTCGCGGCATGGATCGCAAGCGAGCCCAGCAGCGCAGCGTGGCGGTCGCGTTGAACGACCTGTGTGGCACTGGGGTCGCGCTGGAGCCCGAGCTGCCCGAGCACGAGCCGCTCCACTGCCGGTCCGACACCCGAGTAGGTGCCGACCGCTCCGCTCAGCTTGCCCACGCGGATGTCGACGACGGCCGCGGCGACGCGCGTGCGATCACGTCGCAGCTGGTGCCACCACCCCACGAGCTTCGCGCCGAACGTCGTCACCTCGGCCGGCATGCCGTGCGTGCGCCCGAGCATCACCGTGTCGCGGTGTTCGAGCGCGCGTCGCGCCACTGCGTCGAGCAGCGAATCCATGCCGTCCAGCACGAGCTCGCCGGCGCGGTGCAGCGTCCACCCGAGCGCGGTGTCCACCACGTCGCTCGACGTGAGCCCGAAGTGCACCCACCCCGCGGCATCGGGAGCGTCCTGCGCGATCACGTCGACGAACGCGGCGACGTCGTGGCGCGTCTCGCGCTCGCGCTCCTGGACGCGGTCGACGTCGACGTGCTCGAGCGCACCGAGCGCATCCGCTGCCGACTGCGGCGCGATTCCTTCGCTCGCCATCGCTCGCAGCGCGGCCTGCTCGACGCGCAGCCATGCGTCCATCCGTGCCTGGTCGGTGAAGAGGGCCGCCATCTCCGGGCGGCTGTAGCGCGAGATCATGCGTGCAGCCTATCGACCGCCGCCCCGCGCAGGACGCCCCGCGGCGGTCAGCCCCGCGGCGGGAGCGGCGCCGCCCCCAGGATGCGCGCGGCGAAGATCGCGGCGTTGCGCACGTTGCCGATCCCCATGCAGGCGACCGGCATCCCAGCTGGAGCCTGCGCCGTTGCGAGCAGCGTGTCGAGCCCACCGACCGTGTGCGATTCCATCGGCACCCCGATCACCGGCAGGTCGGTTCGGGTGGCGACCATCGACGGCAGCCATGGCACCTCGCCCGCCGTCGCGATGATCACTCGGATGCCACGCATGCCGGCGTTCGACAGGAACTCGTCGAGCACCTCTGGGCTGCGCGTGGGCGACAGCTCGTGCGTATGGTGGTCGATCCCGCGGGTGGTGAGCTCACCGGCGGCGTTCTCTGCCGCGGTCCACTCGTCACGCGACGCCACGATGAATGCCACGGGCGGGTGCGCCTCGCCGAACTGCTCGAAGATCTCCTCGACCTGCTCGCGGGTCGCCGCGCTCACGCCCGGTCCTTCTGCACTGCGCGCATGGCCGAGCTGGATCTCATGTGGGTCGTCGTTCACCCGGATCGTGTTCCCGCCGATCCGTCCGTCCACACCGATTTCGGCCGAGCGGCCGCAGATCAGCCGTGCGAGCTGCTGGTGGCGGGTGCCGTGCAGCCGCTGTAGTACGCATCGAACGCAGCGCACCGGAACCGGGCCTGACGTGCGAATCGGCGGTAGCTGGCGAGCGATCGACGCTTGCTCGCGAGCCGGAACGTGCTGCCGCTCGTGCCGTTGAAGTACATGAGCGCCATCGTGCGCGGATGCCCCGCAACCCAGCGGAACATCTTCGCCATGAACGCCGGGTCGTCGTAGCCCCAGGGGGCGTACTCGGCGACCATGAACGGGTGGTACTTGGCGTAGCGACGGTACAGCGCCTCGTGCGCGGCCCATGCAACACGCCCGTTCTGCGCGTACAGGTCGTTCGCGACGTAGTCGACGAACGGCCGGCCCGGATAGTAGTCCCATGGCTGGTTCCCGCGGATGTCGGGCTTGCCGCGCGCCTGCGGGTTGAACACCATCGCGACGCGTCCGGAGCGCGGCAGGTACGTCTCGTCCGTAGCGAGCGGCGGCATGCCGCGCAGCGCGAGGCGCTTGTCGATGCCGGCGACGCTGCCACCCTTGGCGATCAGCGCGATCCGGATGAATGCGTTGCGATAGCTGCGCGTGGAGTGGTCGGCGTCGCGGCGACTGCCGTTCGAGTCGAACGCGCTCCAGTAGCTCCAGTGGCCGTTCATCTCGGCCGGCGGCCGCACGTACACGTACTGCCCCGAGTCGTTGAGCACGCGGCCCATGTCGAGGAAGTAGTCGTCGACCTCGCCACGCGCCACCGCTCCCGGCGAGCGTCCCTCGAGCCCGTTGTCGACCCGCTGGGGACCGATGTGGACGACGAGCCGGTAGCCGCCGTCCGCGGCGTCCTGCAGTTGCTGGTCGAGCGCCATGTTCCACGTTCGGTCCTCGTTCCACGGGACCGTGATCAGGTACAGGTCGTGCGGCGTGCCGGTCAGCGCCGAGAACTCGCCGGGCGTCGTGGCATGGCCGCCCACGCCGAGCAGCACCGTGCCACGGGGCGGCATGCCCGGCACGGCGGTCGCGGCATGTGCACGCGTGGGCATCAGCGCGAGCAGGAGCAGCAGCGCGAGCAGCGGCAGCATGATCGTGGCAGGAGTACGGGGCACGCTTCGCATGACACCGCAGTCATCGACACCTGTCGATGCAGCTTGAGCGCCCCGTCGGGCGTCAGGCGAAGATGCCGGCCTCGGCAGCCACGTCGGTGCGCAGGTGGCGACCGTCGAACGTGATCTGCGCAGCGGCTTCCTGCGCCTTGGCGGCGGCGGCCTCGACCGTGTCTGCCGTGGCGGTCACCGTGAGCACGCGGCCACCGGTAGCGCCGAGGCCCTTGGCCTTGCCCTTGCCGGTGGTGACGACCGAGCCGAGGAACAGCTCGACGTCGTCGATCGCGGCCGCGTCTGCGAGCCCGGCGATCGCAAGCTCCACGTCGCGGGTCTCCTCGCCCGGGTACGTCTCGTCGACCAGCGCGACCGCAGCAGAGGCTCCGACGGGCTCCGACAGCTCGACGCCGTCGAGCTTGCCGGTTGCGGCGCGGTGCAGCAGGTCGAGCAGGTCGTCGTCCATCGTGCGGACCATCGCCTGCACCTCGAGGTCGCCGAAGCGGCAGTTGTACTCGAGCACCTTCGGGCCGGTCTTGGTGAACATCACGTCGGCGTAGAGCACGCCCACGTAGTTCATGCCGCGATCCTCGTAGTCGGCGAGCGCCGGCTTGATGCCTGCGTCGATCGCTTCCTCGATCTGCTGCTCGTAGAGCTCCTCGACGGGGAGCCATGCGCCCATGCCGTCGGTGTTGGGGCCGTGGTCGTTGTCGTCGCGGCGCTTCTCGGAGCGCACGACGTGCAGCGGCACGACGTTCTCGCCATCGGTGAGCACGGTGATCGACGCCTCGATGCCCTGCAGGAATTCCTCGACGACGATCCGGCGACCGGCCACGCCGAACTGCGAGTCGACCAGCAGCGCCTGCAGCGCGCGCTCGGCCTGTACCTTGGTCATGCAGACGAAGCTGCCGCGACCGCCGGTGATGCCGTCGGCCTTGATCACGACCGGGCCGCGCCAGCGGTTGATCGCCGCGAGCGCTGCCTGCACGTCGCTGAATGCTTCCCAGCGCGCGGTCGGCACCTGGGCGCGATCCATCAGCTCCTTGGCGTAGACCTTGCTGCCCTCGATCCGGGCGCCGGATGCGGACGGGCCACAGCACGGGATGCCGTGCTTCTTGAGGCGGTTGGAGAGGCCGTCGACGAGCGGGGCTTCCTCGCCCACGACCACGAGGTCGACGCCGAGCTTCTCGGCGAGCTTCGTCACGCCGTCGATGTCGCGAGCCGCGACCTTCGCATGGCACTTGGCGTGCTCGGCGATTCCGGGATTGCCGGGTGCAGCATGAAGCTCGGTCAAGGCTGGGCTCTGAGCGAGCTTCCAGCAGATGGCGTGTTCACGAGCACCTGAGCCGACCACGAGTACCTTCATGGGCCGAAATCTATCAGGCCCGGACCACTCCGTGCGGCAGTTCCCCCGCATCCACGCGGGAGATTCCGGCGATTTTCACGCTGGCCGCATGGGGAATCGGACGATCATCCGACCTTCCGCACCGGAGCAGTCGGCGTCGAGCGATCGGCGACATCGACGTATCGTCGCAGCACGAACTCCGCGCCACGACACATCGTGTCGAGGGTCTCGACCGGCGCCGTGGCGTGTCGTCGCCCACCTGCGACGAACAGGAAGTGCCTGCCACGCTGGCACCACTGCACGTCGAGCTCGGTCGCGAGCGCCTCGACCATCGACGGATCGAACACCTGGTGCCAGATCACCTCGTCGCCGCCGTCGACCCGAATCTCGCAGTTCAGGTCGAGATCGATGCTCTCGAGCCGCAGCTCCGTGCCGGCGACGTCGATGTCGAAATCCGAGAAGCCCCGGAGGAACTGCGTGACCGACGAGCCGGGCAGGCGGAACAACCGACTGCTCGGTGCCTCGGCATGCAGGAAGTACGCGTGATGTCGTTCCGTGCTGCGACCGCGGCCCGTCGTCCACGCGGTCGCACCGACACGCACCGTGAACTCGCCGATGCGACCGACCCACGGACCCTTCCAGTCGCGGTCGCGCCCGTCACGAAGGACGCCGAACCGGACGGTTGTCGGGATCGCATGCGGACCGGACAGGCGAAATCCACGCTCGGCTGCCCAGCGTTGCCAGGGGATGCGTCGCTCCCGTCGCCACGGCGGCTTGAGGTGCAGGCGAAGCAACCCGTAGGTCACGGCAGCGATCGCCAGCAGCCCGCCCCAGGCAGGCGGCAGCCACGTTCCATCCAGGGTCTGCGGATCGCCGTCGGTGTCGTAGGTGATCACGCCGCTGCCGCCGAACCACCGGTTCAGCGTCTCGTCGGCGACGACCTTGTCGAGCAGCCAGACGAGCAGCACCGTCACACCGACGAACGCGACGATCGAGTACACGAAGTACGCCCATGCCCGCGCCGAGATTCCGGTGCGCGGCGGCCGGTACCCGCGCAGGGGCGCGTCGACGGTCGCGTCGGGATACAGGTCCCGGAGCATGGGCGGGCGATCGACCATGCTCGGGATGTCGGCATCGCGCGTGCCGAGCATGAGCGGTGACCCTGGCGGTCAGGCCGTCGCCACGGTGCCGCGCTCGATCACGCTCGCACGGTCCTGACCGGTGCCCACGAACGTCACCGGCACGCCGACGCTGGCCTCGATCCGGTCGAGCAGCGCACGTGCTTGTTCCGGAAGCTCGTCGCTGCTTCGGACAGCATCGATGTCGCGCGTCCAGCCGGGCAGCAGCTCGATCTCCGCGCGCGCCTTGTACACGTCGCGCGAGAGCACGGGCCAGTCGCGCACGAACTCGCCGTCGATCTCGTAGGAGTCGCACACGCCGACACGCTCGAACCCGCTCAGCACGTCGAGCTTGGTGATCGCCAGCTCCGTGAGCCCGTTGACCTGCACCGCGCG
>JAGQUL010000024.1:20494-20633 GCA_020438525.1 Thermoleophilia bacterium
ACGCGGGTGCAGTAGGCCTTGGCCACGCCGATCACCCGATCGATGCGCGTCGGGCCGATGCCGCTGCCGGTCGCCGCGCCGCCCGCGACGGGCGAGCTCGAGGTGACGAACGGGTAGGTGCCGTGGTCCACGTCGAGCA
>JAGQUL010000025.1 GCA_020438525.1 Thermoleophilia bacterium
GGGAATGCTTGAGGTTTCGTAGACACGTTGATGTTGTGTCTTACGCCGCCTGTTGAGCCTCGAAATTGACAGGGCTGAGGTAGCCGAGCTTCGAGTGGCGTCGGCGGGTGTTGTACCTGCCTTCGATGTACTCAAACACGACGCTCTGGAGCTCGGCTCGTGTGGGCCAGGATCGTCGGTTGGTCTTTTCCTTCTTCAGGGTCGCGAAGAAGCTCTCGGCGACGGCGTTGTCGGCGCAGGTTCGGACGCGGCCCATGCTCGGCAGGATCTTCGAGTCGCGCAGGGTCTTGCCGAACGCGTAGCTGGTGTATTGCGCGCCGTGGTCGGAGTGGTGCACCAGGCCCGGGGCCGGGCGGCGCTGAGCGATCGCCATTTCGAGGGCTTCGATCACGATCTCCTTGCGCATGTGCGGCTGCATGCTCCAGCCCACGATCCGACGGCTGAACACGTCCATCACCGCGGCGATGTACAGCGGTCCTTCCCACGTGTTGATCTGTGTGATGTCTGCGATCCACAGCTCGTTCGGTGCGTCCGGATGCCAATCTCGATTCACCAGGTCCACGGCATGCAGACCTTCGTCGGCGAGCTGCTTGATCCGGCGCCGAAGTCGCACGACGCGCCCGGAGATGCCATTGGAACGCATGATCCGCCAGATCCGGTCACGCCCAACACGCTCGCCCAAGTCAGCGAGATCGTGCTGGATGCGACGCGCGCCATACGTCGCATCCGACTCGCTATGCGCCTGCTGGATCATCGGCCACAGCCGACGATCCTCGATCGCGCGAGCCGACGGCTCGCGCTTGATCCACGCGTGATAACCGGACCGACTGACACCAAGCACCTCGCACGCCAGCTCGATCGAGAACTTCTGGTCCAAGGCCTTCTCCGCACGCACGAACTCGAACGCGACTACCGCGTCACGTCGCTTTCCCGTGCGAAGAAGGCCGCCGCTTTTTTTAGGATCTCGCGCTCCTTCTCGAGGCGCTTCACCCGCGCTCGAAGCTCCTTGAGCTCCGCCTTCTCCGCACTGGACATCTGCTCCGGCAACGCACCCGAATCGGCAAGGTGCTGGTTCACCCAGTTCGTGAGCGACGCCGGGCTACACCCCAAGCTGTCAGCCACGCTCATCTTCGAGCGACCGCTCAGCACCAGCTGCACGGCCTCACGCCTGAACTCCTCCGGATACGGTGGTTGCTTCGCCATCGTGACTCCCGTCTACCAAGGGTCTGAGACCCTCAATCGTCAGGTGTCTACGAAACCTCAAGCATTCCCGTATCCGTGATCCCGTCCTGTCCCGGCATCGGGTCGATCTGGCGGAAGCGGCCTTGGATTGCGTTGTGAGTGAGGGCACGCATTCGGTGGTCCTGATCGACGGTATTGAGGTGCAGGTTGAGGGGCAGAACACCGTTTCGAGCCCCGAAGAGTGGTCTGGTTCTGCCCGGGGCACTAGCCGGTGTTGTCGAGATCGCCCCACGGCGTGTATCGGTCGTCGACGTAGTTGACTGGATACTGGGGTTCTGAGCGAAGGTGATCCTCTGCCAGGCTGCCTCTGGAAGCCCCGATCGACCGAATCTGGCGGCTCACGACGTCGGGGTAGTACACCGGGTAACCCAAATCACATTCTTGTGGGGCGTGGACAACTCGCAGTGCGACTAGCTCAAGGCACGGGACACTGGACAAGCGGAAGCAATTGAATCAGATAGAAGACCCAGAATATGCTCACTAGCAAGTCTGAAACAAATTCTGCGCGACCTTTATTCGGGGTCAGTAGGGGACCGATCCAGAATACGAGGGCCGCGGTGAATACGGCTCGGGATAGGGCGGAGTCTATTTCAATACTTTCGCTGCATAGTTCAGTTCCGTCTCGCGTGAACAAGATCTGCCAGGCGATCACTGTCACCAAGCTGAAAAATGGAAGCAAGATGCGCAAGAGCCGAATCATGTTCAATCCAAGGTGGAAGAGAATGTACTGTAGTAGGTTCCGGCACCGCTCGTCCGCCACTTCAAGCGCGCCTTCTTATCTCTATACGTCTCATTATCGAACAGGTGGTAGTTCGATTTGATCAGTCGCTTCGCCTTAAAACGTCCGACCGACCTTCGTTTCCACAACTTCCAATAGAACCCGCTTAACGAGAATCGCTTGGTGTGAACTTCGACCCAGATCCTCCGTGCCTTGAAGGAATCGCACAGCATCGCGAAGTCAACCATGTAGCCGCGATGCACAACTCCGTCTCTGAATAGGTCGGGTCCGGCTCGAGTGCCGAATGGCAGCCGATATGCGGTGGTCAGGGTGTTAGCCGTCGTGCAGGTCAAGCCGAGAGGATCTACTCGATTCACCGGGTCATTCGCTGCGTACGAATACGCCGTATCCCTGATCCCATCCTGCCCTGGCAGCGGGTCGATCTGCCGGAAGCGTCCCTGGATTGCGTTGTGAGTGAGGGCGCAACTTCGGCGCGAGGCATGCCGGTCGAGCCGGCGTTCATCGCTGCAGGGTGTCGGCGTCGTGGTCGGCGGCATGCGGAGCCGGTACCCCGCTGCGAGGGTTTGCTCACTGCTCGAACGTCTCCGTCGTGCCGTCGCGGGTCTGCATCAGTCGGTCGATCGCGGTGGCGAACTCGTTGAGGCGTGGATTGGCCCGAGCGCGAATGTAGTGCTTGGTCGTCATCTGAACGTGTCCGTGGCCGAGCTGGTCACGGATGACCTCCACGTCCACGCCCGCCTCGCGGGCCAGGGTCGCGGCGGTTCGTCGAAGGTCATGCAGGCTGAATCGTGGCGAGCCGTCGTCGCGCCGCAACCCGGCCCGCGCCACGAGCTTGCGGGTGCGGGACGTCATGGTGTCGGGCCGCACCGGACCGCCATCGAACGGGGACCTGAACAGGCGATCCTCCGCATCGAGCTGCTCGTGCTCGGCGTACTCGGCGATCGCCGCAGACAGCGACGGGCCGATTGCGACGATTCGCGCCGAGCCGCTCTTGGGCGGTCGTTCGACCACGCCTGCTCCGGTCACGTGCGCGATGCTCGCTTCGACCACGATCTCGCCGAGGTCGACATCGACGCATCGGCGACGAAGGGCCGCGATCTCGCCTCTACGCAGGCCGGCCTCGCCGGCAAGTCGCACCCACAACAGCTCCTCGCTCGACGCGCACGCGGCCAGAACGCTCCGGTACTCGCGAAGGGTGAGGTGGTCGCGAGCGACGCGCCGCGGGGGATTAGGCAGGTCGAAGGCGGTCGTGGGATTCCAGTCGATGTGACGCTTCCGGGTCGCAACGGAGAGCATGTGCTGCAGCGTATGAAACGCCTGTCGCCGCGCCCAGTATCCGGTTCCATCGGCGGTCTTGGCGAGCCACCAGTCCTCGATCTGACGAACCGTCACCGTTCCGACACGCATGGCGCCGAACGTGTCGTGCAGGTGGTTGCGGTACGAATACTCGCGGTTGGCGACAGTGCCCGGAGCCAGCCGCTGCGAGTCAACGCTGATCCAGTGCTGGAAGTACTCCGCAATTGATCGCTCGGATCGGGCGTCGCTGAGGTCGTTGTCGGTGTCTGCACATGCTGCCGCATCGACCTCGGACCTTCGCGCGATCTATCGCATCAACGGGACGCGGGTCCGTTCCGAGTTTCGAAACCATTAAGAATCCGGTCCACAGCCTTGGCTTCTGCTGCATTGATGCCGCCATTATGGTCGTCGTCGCAGCTTTGCAGCGTAGCGGTGAGTTCGTCTTTCGTGATCCGCCCGTCCTCATGGCCGGAGATACGTTCCAGCGCACGGGTTCGGTCCCAGTACATGGCGTTGCCGTTGCTGTCGTACACCGGACCCAACTGCCACTCGTCAGGACGGTCGATCGAACCGTTTCCGTCTACGTCCCAGTTGGTGAACTCGTTGTCGACGATCGTTTCGATGTCAGTTCCGACGCGTCGGCGCTCACTGGATTCCCACACGTTCCGAGCATGCTGACGTGAATCGGTGTAGTTCATGGCGGCTCCGAGTACGAGGCCGCCTCCCGTAAGCGCCGCTGCAATCCCAGGATGGCCACCTGAGATCGTCCACATACCGAACGAAGCGAGCGCTCCGATACCGCCACCGATGCCAGCACCAATCACGAGGGACGCGATCTGATGACGAAGGTCGAACCCGGTGCCGTCCCACGAACGAATCTGCGTTGGATCCACGCGCGTTGGCTGCGTTTCAGTTCGAGATGACATGGACTTGGGTCCAACGCCTACAACATGTGTCATGTGCATGAATTGCCTTCCCCCGACAACCAGCTGGGCCTATCGCCCCCGTGCCTGTCCATCGACCGGGCAGGGGAGCGTGTTGCAAGAAGCCCGCGATTGCCGGCTGCGATGTGTATGACCCATGCGTGACAACCGTTCGCTGTTGCGTGTGGAGAAGACCCGTGAGCACGAAGGGCCGCCCCACGGGCGGCCCTTCGTGCTCACAGGATCTGTCTAGAAGCTCTAACGCGCTGCACGCTCGAGGCGGCGAAGCTCGCGCG
>JAGQUL010000026.1:0-219 GCA_020438525.1 Thermoleophilia bacterium
GGGCGGTGGCCGGGCGTGGCCGTCGGGTGGCCGGGGCGGGCCGTTGCGGTGCTGGAATCGCGACGATGACGCGGGTCGACCGGGATGGACTGGTGAGGAATCGGCGCAGGTCCGCGACACCGGTCGCAGGCCCCGCGCCTTGGAGTTCGGAGGAACCCACCATGACCGTACTGCTGCCGGGAATGCCCCTGACCTACGGCGCACCGATGCCCGCGATGG
>JAGQUL010000026.1:227-8726 GCA_020438525.1 Thermoleophilia bacterium
TGGGCATGTCGCCGATGGGCATGTCACCGATGGGCATGCCGCCGATGGGCATGTCGCCCTACGGCGTGATGCCGCGGCCGGTCTACATCAGCTCGCTCAACCAGCTGCCGCCGGGCGCGGTGCCGATCTCGCAGCAGATGCTCGCGCAGGCGCTGGGGCAGTCCACCGTGGGTGCACAGGTCGTGCAGGACAAGCCGTCGGTGATGGGATCGATGCTCAAGGGCGCCGGGATCGGCGCGGCCGCAGGCGCGGCGTTCGGGATCATCCCGTTCCTGCCGCTCGGCCTGTTCAGCGGAGCGCTCGTCGGCGCCGGCGTGGGCGCGGCGATCGGGCTCGCCAAGGGCCTGGTCGGCAAGACGCAGGAGAACGAGTTCCACGTGATGAGCCCCGAGCAGCAGCAGGCCGCCGCGATGGCGCAGATGGCTGCCGCTACCCCGGCCGGCGCACGCTCCTAGCCCGCCGCCGCCCGCGGCCGCCGCATCACGACTGGCAGCGCGGGCACCAGGACGTGGTGCGTTGGTGCTCACCCTGCGCACGTGCCTCGATCGGCCCGCCACAGCGCCTGCAGGGCCGCCCCGCGCGCCCGTACGCCCACTTCCCCTCCGGCCCGGGCCCGCGATACGTGATCGCACGGGCGTCGAGCACGCCGTCGTGCATGATCCGCGTCGCGGTCTCGCGGATGCGAACGAGCTCGTCGTCGCTCACGTCGTTCACTCGTCGCCACGGATCGACGCGCGCGAGAAACAGCGACTCCGCCTTGTAGATGTTGCCGATCCCGGCAACGAGCCGCTGGTCCATGATCGCGTCCCCGAGCTCGCGCTCGCCGTCGAGCCGCATCCGCCGCAGGTACTCCGCGTCGTCGAACGGCTCCACCAGCACGTCCGGGCCGAGCTGCGCGAGCGACGGCACGAGGTCGAGCTCGTCGGTTCGGTGCAGCTGCAGGATCGGGCCGTCGAAGTTGACCGCGTCCCACCCGCCCGAGCCCAGCACCAGCCACGCACGACGACGCGCCTTTCGCCAGCGCTCCCCGGCCCGGTACAGGTGCCACACGCCGTCCATCCGCAGGTGCGAGTGGATCGTCACGCCCCGATCGACGTGCACGAGCAGGTGCTTGCCGCGCGCCTCCACCCCGGTGACCACCGCGCCGCGCAGCAGCTCGCTCGCGCCGGCCTCGACCAGGTGCGCACCGCGCGCATCCACACGCTCGAGCGGCCGGTCCTGCAGCACGCTGCGCAGCCGACGTGCTGCACGGTGGATGGTGTGACCCTCGGGCATCGCGCCTCGCCCCTCCTACGGCAGGTAGTCGGTCGGGAGCTTGCCGTGCGTGGGCAGCTGCACGTCGCCCACGCGCACCGTGCGCGACCTGCGCAGCTGGTCGCGCACCTCGGCCACCGTGCTGGGCGTAGCGCGCAGCCCGCGCGGCGTGCGCACGAACCCGGTGTCGGCAAATGCACGCACGGCATCGGCGTCGACCGCGTCGTCGTCGACCTGCTCGATCGCGAGCCGATCCACGCGCCGCTGGTCCACCACCCGGGCGAGCGCACGTGCGATCTCGGGCATCGCCTGACGATCCCACACGACGAGCCGCCGCCCGCTCGGGCTGACCGTGGCGAGCAGCTCCCCGTCGCGCAGCACCACGTACGTCGACGCATCACGCCGCGGGGTCGACGGCGCGTCCTCGCCCGCCGGATGCTCCGGCCACGCCAGCACCGCTCCGTAGGGCTGTGCCGGATCGTTCGCGCGCAGCACCACGACCGGCGGCGAGCCACCCGTCGGCTCGCGCACCGCACGCAGGCGATCGACCGCCTCCGGCAGCGCGAACTGCGCGCCGCCCATGCCCTCCACGAACCAGCCGCGCCGCACGTGCCCGATCTCCTCCTGCACCGCGAGCGCGCGATACACCGCGGCGAACCCGCCCGGTACCGGGCGCGCCTGCACGCTGTGGCGCGTCACGATGCCGAACGTGTCGAGCAGCGCGTCGCTCATCGCCGCGATCCGCTCGTCCTCGCCGGCACGCTCCACCGGCAGCATGCTCCAGCGCCCTTGGAAGCGCACGTCCAGCTCGCCGCCCGTTCCCGCGAGCGGTCCACGGCGCGTGCGGCGCATCCGGCCGCGTCGCCCGGTGCGAAGCCCGCTCCTGCGACTGGCGCCCTGCATGGGCTGCGACGACGATTCCGCATCGGCGGCAGCAGCCTGGTCGGCATCGCGCGCGGCCTTGGCCAGCTGTGCGGGCGTGGCGGCGCCGGCGCGCAGGGTGCTCCACGAGTCGTTGGTGGCGTGCCCGGCCGCGGCGAGGCGCCAGAGCGCCGCAAGCGCGCGCTCGCTCGGGATCCCGGTGCCGCGCACGATGTCGCCGAGGAAGGTCGCACCACGGGCGCGCAGGTACTCGTGG
Organism: Thermoleophilia bacterium; assembly: GCA_020438525.1. Next base: position 2,620 of record JAGQUL010000026.1, read on the forward strand.
ACCGCGCGGCTGTCGTCGTCGTGGGGCAGCTCGTCGGGGGGCGGTGCGAGCAGGTCGAGGTGGTCGCTCGCGAACAGCGCGACCTGGATCGAGCCGTTGCGGATGCCGCGACCCATCCACGTGAGCTGCCCGGTCTTGACGAGCTCGTCGAGCCACTGGCCGCGCCAGCTCGACAGCCGCGGCGCGACGAGGTCGCGCTCCCACTGCGCCGGCGTGGCCTCGACGCCCTCGAGCTGCACGACCACGTCGCGCGTGGCGGCGGCGCTGCCCGACGGCGGCTGCTGCAGGCCGTGCCAGCCCATCAGGAAGCGTGCGAGCGCGGAGCGGTCGGCGGGCTCGATCTCGCGGCGCAGGTGGCTCAGGGTGCGACGACGCAGCCGGCGCAGCACGTCGGGGTCGCACCACTCCTCCGTGCGACCGCCCGGCAGGAACCCGCCGCGAAGCACGCTGCCGCGCGCGTGGAGCGCCTCCAGTGCGACCTCGACCTCCGCGACCGGGATGTCCCAGTGCTGGGCGAGCTCGCGGGCGGTGAACGGCGTGGATGTGCGTGCGCGACGGCCGACGAGCCGCTCGAGCGGGCGCTCGGACGGGTCGAGGAACACGCCGGGCACGCCGGGCGGCGCCTGCACGCCGAGCACCGCGACGTAGTCGCCGGTGTCCTCGATCGAGATGTAGCGCTCGGTGCCGGCGATCCGCACCGCCACTGCTCGACGTGATGCCTGCAGCTCGTCGAGCCACGCATCGACGCGGTGCTGCGCGTCGAGCTCGTCGTCGTCGCTGCCCGGCTCGACGCGGTGTGCGAGCTCGTCGCGGGACAGGTCGCCGAGCAGGCGCAGCACGTCGTGGAGCTGGTCGACGGTGCGTGCGCGTCGCCCCTCGGCGGTGCGCTGCAGCTCGGCGCGCACCTCGTCGATCGCGTCGAGCTCGAGCAGCTCGCGCAGCTCGCCGGTGCCGAGCAGCTCGCGCAGCAGCGCCTGGTCGAGGCTGAGCGCCTGCACGCGCCGCTCGGTGGACGGCTTGTCGCCGTCGTAGTCGTACATGAACGCGCCGGTGTAGTCGAACAGCAGCGAGGCGCTCATCACGGAGGCGGAGCGGGTCTCCACCTCCACCACGCGGATCGTGCGCTCGTGGATGCCGCGCAGCACGCCTGCCAGGTCGGGGAGGCGGAACACGTCGCGCATGCACTCGCGGTAGGTCTCGAGGATCATCGGGAAGCTCGCCTGCTCCTGTGCGACGCGCAGCACGTCGGCGGCGCGCATGCGCTGAAGCCACAGCGGCGAGCGGCGACGGAAGCTCGAGAGCGGCAGCACCAGCGCGCGCGTGGCGACCTCGCGGAAGCGCGATGCGAACAGCGCCGAGCCGCCGAGCTTGCTGACGAGCAGGTCCTCGATCGATTCGGGGTCGGGCAGCAGCGCCTCGATCGGCGGCAGGGAGTCGATGTCGGGCAGGCGCAGGGCGATCCCGTCGTCGCTCCACAGGGCGGTTGCCTCGAGCCCGTGCTCGGCGAGCAGCCGCTCCTCGATCGCCATCGCCCACGGGGCGTGGACGGGCTTGCCGAACGGGCTGAGGATGCAGACGCGCCAGTCGCCCAGCTCGTCGCGGAAGCGCTCGACCACGATCGTGCGATCGTCGGGCGCGGCGCCGGTCGCGGCGACCTGCTCGCGGACGAAGGCGATCAGGTTGCGGGCCGCGCGGCGGTCGCACAGGTACTCGGTCTCGATGCGCTCGAGCAGCTCGAGGTCGGCGGGGTCGTCCTCGTCCACGAACGCCGCCAGCTGCGGGTCGTCGACGTTCGCGGCGTTGGGTGATGCGTCGGCCACGGTGCGCACGAGCTCGCCGACCGCACGCCCGAGCTCGACGGTGCGGCCGGCGCCCTCGCCGTGCCAGAACGGTGGCTTGCCGATCGCGCCCGGCTGCGGGGAGACGTTGACGCGGTCGCGGGTGATCTCCTCCACGCGCCAGCTCGAGGAGCCGAGCACGATCACGTCGCCCAGGCGCGTCTCGTGCACCATCTCCTCGTCGAGCTCGCCGACGCGGGCGCCGGGCCCACCGCCCACCACGAACACGCCGTACAGGCCGCGATCGGGAATCGTGCCGGCGTTGGTGATCGCGACCTTGGCGGCGTCGCTGCGCGTCTTGACCTCGCCGGTCTCGCGGTCCCAGGTGACGCGCGCCTTGATGTCGGCTGCCTCGTCGACCGGGAAGTAGCCTGCGAGCAGGCTGAGCAGGTTGTGGAACTGGTCGTCGGAGATGTCGCGCCACGGCCACGCGCGACGCGTGAGCTCGAGCAGCTCGTCGACGGTGAACGCGCGCTCCACGCAGGTTGCCACCACCTGCTGGGCGAGCACGTCGAGGCAGAGCTCCGGCACGTGCACGGGCTCGATCTCGCGGCGGCTCATCAGCCGCGTCACCGCCGCCGCCTCGACGAGGTCGGCGCGGTGCTTCGGGTAGATGCGCCCGCGCGACACGTCGCCCACGTTGTGGCCGGCGCGCCCGATCCGCTGCAGTCCGCTCGCGACCGATCGCGGGCTCTCGACGAGCAGCACGAGGTCCACGGCGCCCATGTCGATGCCGAGCTCGAGGCTGCTCGTCGCGACGATGCACGGCAGCTGCCCGGCCTTGAGCAGCTCCTCCATCTCGGTGCGCGTCTCGCGGCTGATCGATCCGTGGTGCGCGCGTGCCACGACGGGCGTGGGCAGGTCGGCGGGGATGTCGACCTCGGTGTCGGCGGTCCACTCGAGCCCCTGCGCCTCGTGTTCGGCGCGCTGCTCGGCGACGTATCGCGCGACGAGGCGTCGTGCGGCGAGCTCGTTGAGCGCGCCGGCGAGGCGTTCGGCGAGCCGGCGGCTGTTGACGAACACGATCGTGCTGGTGTGCGCCTCGACGTGGTCGAGCAGCTCGGCGTGGAGCGCCGACCAGATCGAGTAGGTGTCGTTGTCGGGCGAGTTCGACGTCGGCGTGTCGAGGTCCTCGAGCTCGCTGGCGACGATCTTCGATCCGACCGCGGTCATGTCGTCGACCGGCACCACGACCTGCAGGTCGTGCTGCTTGTCGCCGGGGGTCTCGATCACGCGCACGTCGCGACCGTCGGCGCAGCCTCCCAGGAACGCGCTGATCCGTTCGATCGGGCGCTGCGTGGCCGACAGCCCGATCCGCTGGAACTCGCGGCCGGGCGGGAGCTCGTCGCCGCGCTCGGCGGCCGCCTCGGCCACGCGCATCGCCAGCCGTTCGAGCGTGAACGCCATGTGGGTGCCGCGCTTGTTGGAGGCGAGCGCATGGATCTCGTCGACGACGACCCAGCGCACGTGGTCGAAGAGCTCGCGCGTGCCGCTGGTGAGCATCACGTAGAGCGATTCGGGCGTGGTGATGAAGATGTCGGGCGGGTTGCGCTTCTGGCGCTGGCGCTCCGACTGCGGGGTGTCGCCGGTACGCACGCCGACACGCAGCTCGGGCACGTGCAGGCCGAGCCGCTCGGCGTGGCGGCGGATGCCCTGCAGCGGCGCGCGCAGGTTGCGTTCGATGTCGTAGTTGAGCGCGCGCAGCGGCGAGACGTAGAGCAGGCGCAGCCGCTCGCCCGCCTCGGGCTCCGGCGCGCGCAGCAGCTGGTCGATGCCGCTCAGGAACGCGGCGAGCGTCTTGCCCGAGCCGGTCGGCGCGCCGAGCAGCACGTGCTCGCCGCGGCCGATCGCGTCCCAGCCGCGCAGCTGCACCTCGGTCGGCGAGTCGAACTGCTCGCGAACCCACGCGGCGACGGCCGGATGGAACGTCGCCAGCACGTCGTCGACCATGGGAAGTGGATCGACGCCGTGCGCTGGTGTCTCGCGCGCGGGCATGCGCACATCTTAGACGCGCGCGCGAACATGTGTTCGATCAGGAGGTGCCGAGCTCGACCGCACGGGTGAACACCGCGTCGAGCATCGGCTCGGTGAGCCGGCCGGTGAAGGTGTTCTGCTGGCTCGGGTGGAACGAGCAGATGATCGTCAGGCCGCTGGCAAGCGGCACCTCGACCCCGTGCCCGAACTTCGGCCGAGGCGACGGAAGCGCGTCGCCGCGGGCCTTGAGGATCGCCCACAGCGCGTTGAAGCCGATCGCCCCCAGGCACACCGCAACTCGCAGGGTCGGGGCGAGCAGCTCGAGCTCGCGATCGATCCACGGGCGGCAGGTGGCGACCTCCTGCGTCGTCGGCTTGTTCGCCGGCGGCGCGCAGCGTGCCGCCGCGCTCACGTATGCGCCGGAGAGCGCGAGGCCGTCGCCCCGATCGACGCTCGCCGCCTGGTTGGCAAGCCCCGCGCGGTGCATTGCCCGGTAGAGCCAGTCGCCGCTGCGATCGCCCGTGAACATCCGCCCGGTGCGGTTCGCGCCATGCGCCGCAGGCGCGAGCCCGACCACGAGCACCGACGCCTCCGGATCGCCGAATCCGGGCACGGGTCGCCCCCAGTACTGCTCGTCGGCGTAGGCGGCGCGCTTGTCGCGGGCCACCTGTTCGCGCCACTCGACCAGTCGCGGGCAGGCGGTGCAGCGCGAGACCGCCGCGGCGTGCTGGGCGAGGTCGGCGCAGGCGGGCGCGGTCGTTGCGGGGTCGGTGACGGGGTCGTCGATCAGCTCGGAGCGGGTCACGCTGGTGACCCTACCCAAGCTGCGAGACCGTTCAGCCCTTCGGGGCGAACGCGACGCTGTCGACGCCCACGACCGCGGCAACGCGCGGATCGTCGAAGCGCACCATCACCTTGTCGGGCGTGTCGAAGCCGCGCGCGCCGTACGCGCCGTAGGGGACGCTCACCTGCGAGCCGCTCTCCGGGACGCGGTCGATCGGCATCGAGATGATCGCATCCATCCCGTCGCCCATGCCCTCGTAGTAGTGCAGCTGCGACAGGTGCCAGACGCCCTGACCAGCACCGAGCACCGCCACGGACGTGCGTGCGAAGCGACCGGCGGCGGGGTCTTCGGTGTCGCCCTCGGACACGGCAAGCTTGCGTGCGGCCTGCACTGCGTCATCGAGCGATCCGGTCACCCGGTACCACGGCTCGCGCGTGTCGTTGCGCACCGAGAAGCGCGTGGCGAACGAGCCGTGCTTGTCGACCTCGTGCCCGTGGTAGCGGACCGTGACGAGCCCGTCGGTGTCGGCCGGCTCGTCCTTCCAGTCGAGCATCGGCGCATCAGGCGCGGGGCCGGTCGCGGCCGGCAGCGGCTGCGCCTTCACGAAGGGGGCGGTGGTGGCGGGGCGTGCGAGGTTCATGCAGGGGATCCTCCACCCCCGCCTCGCGCGAGCGCACGTATCGGGCGACGACGACGGCCCGCGCGGGCCGCAGGCGTGGCCTTCTGCTGGTGCAGGCGTGGTCAGCCGGTGTTGCGCAGCGCCGCCGCGATGCCCGCGATCGACCGTGCGAGCACGCGGGCACGCTCGTCGCGCTGCGGGTCGTCGTCGGGCGTGGCCCGATAGCTCTCGAGCAGCTCCACCTGGATCAGGTTGATCGGGTCGACGTACGGGTTGCGCAGCTGGATCGAGCGCTGGATCGCCTGCTGCGAGTCGAGCAGCTCTGCGGTGTCGACGATCGCGAGCACGGCCTGCACGGTGCGCTCGTGCTCGTGCTCGATCGCGGCCCAGATCCGGTCGCGGTCGTCGACCGGCGGCACCAGGTCGAGGTAGGTGCGGGCGATCGGCATGCTCGCCTTGGCGAGCGTCATCTCGAGGTTCGACACGAGCGCGCGGAAGTATGGCCAGCGCTCGCGCATCTCTCGCAGGCGGTCGAGGCCCTCGCTCGATGCCGCGAGCGGCGCGAGCGCGGTGCCGCAGCCGTACCAGCTCGGCAGCAGGCAGCGGTTCTGCGTCCACGCGAACACCCACGGGATGGCGCGCAGGTCCTCGATCCGGCGAGAGGCGGTGCGCGAGGCCGGCCGGCTGCCGATGTTGAGCTTGGCGATCTCGTCGATCGGCGTGATGCTGCGGAAGAAGTCCACGAACCCGTCGGTCTCGTACACCAGGGAGCGGTACTCGCGGTGCGCCAACTCCGACAGCTCGTCCATGATCGACTCGGCGCGGGCACGCTGCTCGTCGTCGAGCCCGTCGGCATCGAGCACCGAGGCCTCGATGGTGGCGCTGACCATCG
>JAGQUL010000196.1:0-268 GCA_020438525.1 Thermoleophilia bacterium
GCTCGTGATCGACCTGGATCCGCAGTCGAACCTCACGATGAGCTTCGGGATCGACGTGGAGGCGCTGCCGAAGTCGATCTTCGACGTTCTCGTCCACAGCTACCCGATCGAGCACATCATCCAGCAGACGCCGGAGTGCGACGTGGCCGTGGCGAGCATCGACCTGGCCGGCGCGGAGCTCGCGCTCAGCAGCATGATCGGCCGCGAGCGGACGCTCGAGAAGGCGATCGCCGGCATCAAGAACGACTACGACTACATCCTCATCGAC
>JAGQUL010000196.1:274-3330 GCA_020438525.1 Thermoleophilia bacterium
GCCGCCCAGCCTGGGCCTGCTCACCGTGAACGCGTTCACGGCGAGCGACGAGGTGATCGTGCCGGTGCAGGCTGAGTACCTGTCGCTGCGCGGGCTCGTGCAGCTCGACAACACGCTGCAGGTGATCCGCGAGCACCTGAACCCGCGCGTGCACATCGGCGGAGTGCTGATGACGATGTACGACGGGCGCACGATCCACAGCCGCGAGGCCACCGAGCTGCTCGAGAAGACCTACGGTGACCGTGTGATGAAGACTCGGATCCGCAAGACGATCCGATTGGCCGAGGCACCCGTGCAGGGCTCGTCGGTCCTCACCTACGAGAGCAACGGAAAGGCAGCCGCGCAGTATCGCGAGCTGGCACAGGAGGTCGTGGCACGTGTCGAACAAGCGGTCTAGTCTCAACGACAGCCCGCTGGCGCAGCTGTTCGCAGCGACCGACCAGCGCGGCGGAACCTCGGATCCGAACGCGAAGAAGCCGGAGCCCGGTCCGATCATCACGCCCGAGCCGAAGGGCGACGACGACCAGGCCGCCGCGGCGGTGGAGGCGGCAGCGCCGTCGGCCGCAGCCGAGGCATCGCTTGCACCGCGCAGCGCGGGCACCGCGGCGAGCGGCACGAACATCGCTCCCGGGCTCGCGGACGCATCCACGTACCTCGCGGTGATCCGCGTGGTGGGCGTGGGCGGCGCCGGCATCAACGCGATCGAGCGGATGATGGAGTCGGACGTGCGCGGCGTGGAGTTCGTCGCGATCAACACCGACCTGCAGCAGCTCGAGATCAGCAACGCGCCCGTGCGACTGCACATCGGCAACGAGCTGACCGGCGGGCTCGGCTCGGGCGCCGACCCCGACGTGGGCAAGGAAGCGGCCGAGGCCAGCTACGACCACCTGCGCCACGTGCTCAAGGGCAGCGACATGGTGTTCGTGACCTGCGGCGAGGGTGGCGGCACCGGTACGGGTGCGGCTCCGGTCGTGTGCCGCGCGGCACGCGAGCTCGGTGCGCTCACCGTGGCGATCGTGACCACGCCGTTCTCGTTCGAGGGATCGGCGAGGCAGCGAAGCGCCGGAGCCGGCCTCGACGAGCTGCGCAAGTTCGCGGACACGGTCATCGTGATCCCGAACAACCGACTGCTCGAGGTGCTGCACCGCGACGTGAGCATGGTCGAGGCGTTCCGGGTTGCCGACGACGTGCTGCGCCAGGGCGTGCAGGGCATCACCGACCTGATCACGATGCCGGGCCTGATCAACGTCGACTTCGCCGACGTGCGCACGATCATGCAGGAGAGCGGCAACGCGCTCATGGGCATCGGATTCGGCACGGGCGAGACGCGCGCGAAGGACGCGGCGCTGAGCGCGATCGGATCGCCGCTCATCGAGCAGTCGCCCGAGGGCGCCGGCGGGATCCTGCTGTCGATCAGCGGCGGCGACGACCTGACGCTGCACGAGGTGACCGAGGCGGCGCGGATCATCCAGGAGAGCTCCGCACCCGACGCGAACATCATCTTCGGTGCGACCGTCGACAGTCGTCTCACCGGACAGGTGTGGGTGACGGTCGTGGCGACCGGGTTCGGGCAGAAGGCCAAGCCTGCCGCCCCGCCCGCGAGCGGCGGCGGTCGCCTGGGCGGCATCCTGCGCGGCAGCTCGCGCAAGGATGACGGCGGCGACGGCGACGTCGACATCCCCGACTTCCTGAAGTAGGAGACGCGCTGGTGGCGGGGCTGCTCATCATCGCGATCCTCGTGGTCGGCTATTTCTGGGACAAGCACCGCTGGGGCGTCCTGTTCGAGCGTGATGACGACGAGGTCGGGCGAGCTGTGGTCGAGCAGCGCGCGCTTGACGAGTTCGTCAACCACGGCGTCGACGAGTAGCCGCCATGTCGACAGCCTCGCGCACGCGCGAGGGACCCGTCGCTCCGGTAGATTGTCGACATGCAGCAGGTGGGAGCGATTGCGACGGGCCATGAGCTCAGCGCGCGCGCGGGCGCTGAGGTGCTCGCGGACGGGGGCAACGCCGTGGACGCGGCGGTGGCCGCGGCGTTTGCTGCGTGCACGTGCGAGCCGACCCTGACGGGCCTCGGCGGCGCCGGGTTCGCGACCGTCCACATGCCCGACGGCGACGACCACTGCTTCGACTTCTTCGCGGCCGTGCCCGGCATCGACGGGCAGGTCGAGATCGCCGGCCAGCCCGTGCCGATCGACGTGCTCTTCGGCGCCACCACCCAGACCTTCCACGTCGGCCCGATGTCGTGCGCGGTGCCCGGGTTCGTGAAGGGCGTGCTGCACATGCACGGCCGCTTCGGCAGCATGCCGCTCGAGCGCGTGCTCGAGCCGGCGATCGCGCTCGCCAGCGACGGGTTCGCGCTCCCGCCGCAGCAGGCCTACTGCCACCACCTGCTCACGCCGATCCTGATTCGACGCAGCGAGGGCAAGCGCGTGTTCGCACCCGCCGGACCGATGCTCGTCGCCGGCGACCACTTCGCCCAGCCCGAGCTCGCCGACACCTTCGAGCTGCTCGCGCGCGACGGCGAGGCGGCGTTCTACCGAGGCGATCTCGCCGACGAGATCATCCGCTGGAGCGACGAGGAAGGCGGGCTGATCACCCGCGCCGACCTCGCGCACTACCAGGTGGTCGAGCACGCACCGATCCGCGGCTCGTGGCGCGGCCGCGAGTTCATCACCCCGCCGCCGCCGAGCGCCGGGGGTGGGCTGATCGCGTTCGCGATGCGCGTGCTGGAGCGCGCCAACGGTGGGCCCGACGGCCCCCCGATCAACGTCGAGGGGCGCGACGGCGCCGCGATGCTGGTCGCCGCGATGATCGCCTCCAACGGGATCCGCGGCAGCGAGTTCGACAAGTGGCTCTACGGCGGCATCCTGGTCGAGAAGCTCTTCAGCGAGGAGGCGATCGCGCGCGGCGACGAGCTGTTCGCCGCCGCGGTCGACGGTCCCAAGGGCCCGTCGTCGCGCCTGGGCTCGACCACCCACCTGAGCGTGATCGATTCCAAGGGTGGCGCGGTGGCGATGACCACCAGCACCGGCTGCGGCTCGGGCGAGTTCGTCG
>JAGQUL010000197.1 GCA_020438525.1 Thermoleophilia bacterium
CGGCTCGACGACAGTCCCGTGTCGCGGCCCTGCCAGAACGGCGAGTTCGCGCTGAGCGCGAGCAGCTCCGGAAGGATCGTGCGCAGGTGGTTGAAGACGTACATCGCCTGGTCGGCGTCGGGCACGCCCACGTGCACGTGCATCCCGAAGATCAGCTCACGCTGCGCGACCCAGCGCAGCTTATCGACGAGCTGGTGGTAGCGCTCCGCGTCGGTGATCTGCTGCAGCTCGTAGCGCGAGAACGGATGGGTTCCGGCCGACGCCACGCGGCAGCCGCTCTCGCGTGCGAGTCGCGACACGCGGCCGCGCAGGTCGGCGAGCTCGGCGCGTGCCTGACCCAGGTCGTTGCACGGTGGCGTCGCGATCTCCACGACGCTCTGCATCAGCTCGTGCTTGATGTGCGGGCGCTCGTGGTCGCTCGCCTGGCCGAGTACCTCCTCGACGCGCGGCACGAGCGCGAGCGTCTCGGTGTCGACGAGCTGGAACTCCTCCTCGATGCCGATCGACCACGGCCCGGATTCGCCGTAGGCATGCTTCAGCTCGCGCGTGGTGTCGTCGGGCAGTTCGCTCATGTCGGTCAATCGTGCCCGATCATCGGGTTTTCACTACACCGCATCAAGCCGACTCCCGATGCGGCCAAACCGCAGCATCACCGGCTGCCGAAACCGTGCCCCACGACAACGGCCCCATCCCGCGGGACAGGGCCGTCACATGAGCGGACACGGAGGGATTCGAACCCTCGATACGGGTCAACCCCGCATACACGATTTCCAATCGTGCTCCTTCAACCACTCGGACACGTGTCCATGTCGAACCCGGATCCTAGTGGATCGGGGCGAGGGGTGCCGCTCGCGTCAGCGCGCCGCCACGCCCCACGGGTTCCAGCTCACGTGGTAGTCGGCGAGCTGCGGATTGACGAGCCGGCGAAGGCGCGCGGTGGTCGCCTTGTCGGTGGTGTTGAAGGTGATCCAGTACTGGCCGTGCTCGCGGTACGTGCTGGTGGTGGTCACGCCGTCCATCGCGCGCACGGCGTTGATCATCGAGGTGGAGCTTTCGGACCACCACGGCACGGTGGTGTCGCCGCCCTCGCGCACGTCGAGCACGAGCTTCACGCCGTCGATCGTGTCCTGCAGGACGTTGTCGGCGAGTCGTCGGAAGCCCTCGTTGTCGAACGTCATGTGGATCTCGTTCGGCACGTCGCGCGACCAGCCGATGCGCGTGCGCCCCTGCAGGGCGTACAGGTCGTGGCTGAACTCGTCGAAGACGATCTGCGCCGGGACCTTGTCCGCGGCCGAGCTGGGAACGATCGGTGCAATCTGCATGCGCGGAACCTACCAAGCACGCATTCGCGCGCGTTCGCGCACGTCCGCGCACGGGTAGCCCTGCGCCATGGATGTCGTGCGGATCGCGATCGGCTGCACCGCGCCGCTGCCGTCAGGCGTCGGCGCCGACGGGCGCTGGGATCCGCCGGGCGTCGACGGCGTGCAGGTGCTGTTCACCGGCCTGCACGATCCCAACGCCGACGACTGGTCGAGCGTCCCCGAGGATGCCGACGACGACCCGGCGACGCTTGAGCGCGACCTGGCACGAGTCGGCTGGGATCGGGTCGACTGCTACGTGGCCGACATCGCCGAGTACCGGCCGATCGCCGCGGACGCCCACGCGCGTGCCGATCGCGTGCTGCTGCTCGTGGGCGACTGGAACATCGGCGGGCGCCTGCTGTGGCAGGCCCGCGGCGTGGTCGACGCGGTGCTCTGCGACCACGCCGGGGTCGAGACCGTCGAGCGGATCGGACACGCGGCGATCCCCACCCTGATCTGGGGCGTGCGCCCGGAGTGGCCATACGTCGATCCGGCTGCCGAGCGCGACATCGACGTGCTGTTCATCGGCTCCACCAACGCCGCGATCCACGCCCGACGCAACGCATGGCTGCTGCGGCTGGGCGCGCTCGCCGATCACGCGAACGTGGTGATCCGCTCACGCCTGTACGGGCCCGAGTACCGCGCGCACATGGCGCGCGCGAAGCTCGTGTTCAACCACAGCGTGCGCGGCGAGGCGAACATCCGCTCGTACGAGGGCGCGGTGGCGGGCGCGTGCGTGCTCAACGAGCGCGGCAACCCGGAGCTGCCGCACGTGTTCACGCCCGACACCGACTTCGCGACCTACGACTCCGAAGACCTCGCCGACGTGGTGCGCTCGCTGCTGCAGCACGACGACCGCCGCCTCGCGATCGCGGCCGCCGGACAGCAGGCCGTGCGGGCGCACACGATCGATGCGCACATGACGCAGCGCGTCGAGTCGATCCGTGACTGGCTCGCCGGCGATCCGCCGCGGGCGCAGCGCACGCCCCGTTCGTGGGCAGGCCTCGTCGAAGCGCAGTGGCTGCTCGGCGCATCCGCGCGGGCGTGGACGAGCGCAGGCCGCGTGCTCGCCGCTGCGGGGGGCTCCGCGCTTGACGTGGACCGACTCGTCGCGCGCGGCGGGATGCTGCTCGCGGCGC
>JAGQUL010000198.1 GCA_020438525.1 Thermoleophilia bacterium
CCTCGTGGCTGGCCCGCGCCGGGCTGTAGAATTTCAGATCATGGCCGAAGCACCCGAACAGCCACGCGACGAGCAGCCCGACGAGCGACGAGACGCCGCCGCACGAAGCGGCCACCTCGACCGCATGGCGCGCGACGCCGAGGATGCGACCTTCGGCGAGTCCGAGAGCTCGCGCGTCCGGGTTCCGGGCGTTCTCAGCGGCGACCTCGGGCCCAAGGGGAAGGTCTCCGCGCAGATGCGCGACATGTCGCGCAGCGAGCGCGATCGCTACGGCGAGGTGCCGCCCGGCACCGTCGCCTCGCGCGGCGGGCTGCTCGTGCTGCTGCCGATGCTCGCGATCGCGCTGGGGCTGATCGCGCTCGTGGTGCTGCTCGGGTGGTTGCTCGCGTGAGCGGCATATCCGTCGCGAAGAGCCTGGAGCTGCACCTGCTGCAGCCGCTCGTCACGCGCGAGGAAGTGCAGGCCGCGTGCCGGCGTGCCGCCGACGCGCACCTCGCGTCGGTCTGCGTGTGGCCCGTCCACGTGCGGCTCGCCGCCGAGGTGCTGGCGGGCAGCGACACCCGCATTCGCGCCGCGATCGGATTTCCATACGGGCAGGACCACGTCGACGTGCGCGTCGCCGCGTGCGACCGGGCGATCGACGACGGCGCACACGAGCTCGCGGTGATGCTCGACCAGTCGCTCGTCGGCCCACGGGCGCTCGTCGGGGAGCTCGACCGGCTGCTCGGGCATGCCTGGTGGTCGTCGCTCAGCTCCGCGCGCGGTCGTGGCGAGCTCACGATCGTGCTCGAGACCACGATGATGAATCCGGAGACGCTGACTCCCGCGCTCGAGCGGCTGCGTGAATCGCCGGCAGGGTTCCTTCAGACCGGTTCCGGGCATCAGCCGCGAGCAGTCACCGAGCAGCACGTTCGCGAGCTGCGCGAGCTGCTGCCGCACGACATCGCGATCATCGCCGTGGGCGGGATCGCGACCTACGCGGACGCGGAGACGATGCTCGCCGCGGGCGCCGTGCGGGTCGGCAGCGGCACTGCGGTCGGCATCGTCGACCAGGAACGTCACGCACGCGAGATCAGGCACGGGAGCACATGAGCGAGGCAACCGAGGCAGTGGACGACGGATCGGCGGGAGGCGCGGCACGGCGCTCGCTCACCGAGGTGCTGAGCACGGACGAGCTCTCGTTCATCGTCGAGCCGCGCCGCGAGGACCGCGGCTCGGTGCAGCGGATCGCCGGCGAGTGCGAGCAGGCGGGCGCGAGCGCGATCAGCCTGTCGGTCGATGCCGGATTCGGGATCGACGATCTCGCGCTGGCCCGCTCGGGCTGCACGCTGCCGGTGATCGCGCGCGGGCACGTCGCGGACGCGGGGCGGGTGCAGGCGCTGCGCGACGCCGGCGCGGATGCGCTGATGGCACCCGCGCGCTCGTGGATCCGCGAGGCGACCGACGAGCCCCAGGACGGCGTCGAGCCGGCACACGACTCGCTCGCCGGGATCGTTCGTGCGGCGCACGCCGCCGGCATGGAGGTCGTGCTCACCGTGCACGACGAGGACGAGCTCGGGTTCGCGGTCGACAGCGATGCGGACGTGCTCAACATCGACAATCGCGACCAGGACGGGCGCGTCGACGTCGAGCGCACGTTCGACCTGCTCGCCCAGGTCCCGGTCGGTTGGCCGGTGATCAGCGAGTCGATCGCAGCGCTCGAGCAGGTCGCGAAGCTGCACCGCGCCGGCGTGGATGCGCTGCTGCTCGACGAGGGGCACCTCGACACGGGGCTCCAAAGCGCGTTGGCCGTGTATGCGGACGCCTCCGTCGACCAGCACCAGTGACATCATCATACATCACGTGATGTGATATGATGTCATGCGATGGGTCATCGCATGCAGATCACGCTCACCGACGAGCAGTACGCGCGGCTGAGCCGTGCATCAAGCGAGACGGGGGTGTCGATCGCCGAGTTGATCCGTCGTCGCATCGACGAGTCGCGCACGCAGTACACGCTCGACCAGAAGCTCCAGGCCGTTCGTGATACTGCAGGAATGTGGGCACAGGAGCCCGGCGCGCCCGAGTCCGGGTCGGAATATGTCGAGCGTATGCGACCTGGCGTGGCGGAGCGCCTGCGACGCAAGGGCGTATGACCACCCTGCTCGACACCGGGGTCGTCGTCGATCATCTTCGCGGTGTCGAGCGCGCGACCGAGTTCCTGGTCACCACGCTCGCGAACGGCGATGCGGCCTGCTCGCGGCTGACGATGGTCGAGCTCGCCGTTGGCATGCGGCCGCATCAGGAACCAGAGTTCTCGCGGCTGCTGCAATTCGTCGACATCATCGAGGTCGACGGCCAGATCGGGCAGCGAGCCGAACAGCTGGCGCGAACCTGGGGGCGATCGCACGCAGCGATTGACGTGACCGATTACGTCATTGCCGCCACGGCCGATCTGCGGCAGTTCACGCTCGCGACGTGCAACGTCAAGCACTTCCCGATGTTCGAGGGCCTGACCGCCCCGTACTGACGGGAATCAGAGCCGCTCGTCGGCCCAGCGGTCCGGATCCACGCCGGTGAGCTCAGGCACATCCTCGTGCGCGCTGCGCTGGCCGACCGCGGTGCTCGTGCCGCCCGGTCCCTCGTAGATGTAGACCTTCGTGCCGACCGGGGTCTTCGAGTAGAGCGTCGCGGCGATCCACATCGGCACGCGCACGCAGCCATGGCTGGCCGGCGTGGTGGGCACGCTCGGGTAGCCATGGATCGCGAACGAGCCGACGAACGACATCGACTTGTAGAGCAGGCTGCCATAGAGCGACGGCACCCAGTTGCCCTTCCAGTTGATCCGCCAGTGCCCCGCGGGCGTGTTGCCGGTGGCCCCCGACGAGACGTGGATCACGAAGGTGGGTCGCCCGTCGGTGACCTGCATCAGGATCTGGCGGGACTTGTCGATCTCGATGTGCATGCCGCTGCTGCGGTCGCGCACCTGCACGCGCTTGCGGGTGAGGCGCGTCCAATCGCTCGCCTCGAACGTGGTGGTGCGCGCGCGCCCGTACGCCTTGTGGAACGCGACCACCGCATCGCCCATCCGGTAGTCGAAGCTGCGACCGCCGGGAGCGTGGAATCCACGGAACCGCAGCGCCGCACGCAGCGATCGGTTCCAGGTCGAGCTCGAGCCGCTGCCGACCCGCTCGCCGCGCACGCGGAAGCTCACGGGGGCGAACCGCGCCAGGTGCAGGCCGCCTCGCGCTGGCAGCACGAGCCGCGCCTGGAAGCGGCCCACGCCGTTGACCGGCAGCTTCAGCGAGACGCGCTGGTTGCGGATCGTCGCCCGCACCGTGCCGGCGCGTCGCCCGTCGATCGACAGCTCGATCCGGACGCGGCCGTTCGGGTAGCCGCCGGCGACCCGCCATGCGGCGCGTGCGCCCAGGAACGGGTAGATGCGACCGCGCTGGACGGAGGACGACAGGAGCTTCGGGACCACCGCGACCGTCGTCGCCTCGCTCGAGCCGCCCGTTCCCGTGATCTGCGTCGCGCGCAGCTCGCCACCGGTTCGCGGCACGAAGTCGAGCGACCAGCTGCCGGTGGCGTCGGTCGCGACCGGTCCGGCAACGAGCGTCCACGTCGAGCCGTCGAGCTGCTCGAGCTGTACCTGCTCGCCGGGTGCGGCCGGATCGACCGTGCCTGTCACCGTGACCGTCGTTCCGGCCACGACCTTGTTCGACGAGACGCCCGACACGACCGGCGTGGCGTGCGCCACCGCCGGCGCGACGAACGTGGCGACGAGGGCAAGGGGCAGGATGCGGCGGAGCATGGCGGGGTTCCTCGGGGGTCGGGTGGGCGTCAGCCCATGAAGGATCGGACGAAGGGGAACCAGTCGGGCGGGATCACGCGGGCGTCGCCCTCGGTCTGCTCGAGCGGCACGGGCAGCACCTCGCGGCCGACCTGCGCGGTCAGCATGCCGAACTTCCCGTCGTTGATCAGGTCGGCGGCCAGGAACCCGAAGCGAGATGCGAGCGCACGGTCGCGCGCGGTCGGCGGACCGCCGCGCTGCACGTGCCCGAGGATCGTGACGCGGGTCTCGAATCCGGTGATCTGCTCCACGGCGCGCGCGACGTGGTGCGACACGCCGCCCAGGCGCGGATAGCCGTACGCGTCCAGCTCGTGCTCGATCGTGACCCCGTCGAACAGCCCGCCGCTGGAGCTCGGCTCGTACCCCTCGCCGACCACGATCAGCGAGCTGTCGCGGCCCTGGTGGTGGCGCTTCATCACGATCTTCGCAGCGTCCTCGACCGTGAGGTCCATCTCCGGCAGCAGGATCACGTCGGCCCCGCCCGCGATGCCGGCGTACATCGCGAGCCAGCCGGCGGTGCGACCCATGACCTCGCACACCATCACGCGGTCGTGGCTCTCCGCGGTCGTCGCCAGGCGATCGAGCGCCTCGGTGGCGATCGCGAGCGCGCTGTCGAACCCGACCGTGAGCTCGGTGCCGGGCAGGTCGTTGTCGATCGTCTTGGGCACGCCCACGACCGGCAGGCCGTGCTCGCGGTGCATGTGCAGCGCGCCCTTCATCGTGCCCTCGCCACCGATCACCACGAGCGCGTCGATCCCGTGCTTCTCGATCGTCTGCATCACCCGTTCGGGGCGGTCACCGCCGTGCGCGGGGTTGTCGCCGCTCGAGCGGAGGATCGTGCCGCCCTCGCGCATGATCCCGCGCACCTCGTCGCGGCCGAGCGGCACCACCTCGTCCTCGATCACCCCCCGCCAGCCGTAGGTGAATCCGACCATCTCGTGGCCGTGGTCCCAGCTGCGCCTGGCAACGGAGGAAATGACTGCATTCAGTCCGGGGCAGTCGCCGCCGCCGGTGAGTATCCCGATTCGCATGCGAGCATCCTATGCACGTGCGAGGATGGAGTCGTGTGGACGGAACCTGACCACCACGAAGACGACGACGACGATTCGGGAAACTGGCCTGAAGCCGATGCCGAGCCTTCCGCCGAGGAGGACGGCGACTTCAGCCTGCCCACGCACGTCTTCTTCGAGAACGAGCCGCTGATCCGGGCACTGAACGACCCGCGACGCGGCGAGAACGACCCCGAGCTCGCGAAGCGACTCTTCGGCGCGCTGCTCGGCTCGACGCTGATCGCGCTCGTGCCGGAGGAGCAGCAGCTCGACGACATCGACGGCTCTGGCGAGGTCACGCTCGACGGCGAGCTCGAGCTCAGCTTCGTGCTCGTGCGCCATCCCGACGTGGAGGGCGACATCGTCCCGATGTTCACCGACGAGGGCGCGCTCGGCTCGTTCATGCCCGATGGCGGGCGCTACGTGGCGCTGGCCGTGAAGGACCTGTTCCCGCTGCTCGGCACCGGCCACGACGGCCCGCCCAACATCGTGATCAACCCCGGCGGCGACGAGGCACTGCTGCTCACCCCGCGGATGGTGCAGGACATCATCGACTCCGCGCGTGGCTACGGAACCGAGGTGATCGACGAGGGCGTCGAGGTGATCGTCGGCCCCGCCGAGACCGAGCTGCCCGACGACGCCCGCAAGGCGGTGTCGACCCTGCTCGCCGAGCACGAGGCCGTCACGAAGTGCACGCAGCTGCAGTGGTTCATGCCGGACCGACACGACGAGCCGTCGCTCGTGCTGGCGGTCGAGCTGGATCCCGAGCTCGAGGGTGATACCAGGCGCTTCGCGCTCGCATCGATCTGGCGCGACCTGTCGCCGGTGCTGCGGACCCTCGACCGGCAGGTCGAGATGGTCGACCTCGCCGGGCAGCGCGAGCGGCTCGAGGCAACGGTTCGCTCGCTCGAGCCGTTCTACCTGCGCGCCGACTCCGACGAGTAGAGTCGAGCCGCACGGCCACGTAGCCCAATTGGTAGAGGCAGCGGATTCAAAACCCGCCCAGTGTCGGTTCGAGTCCGACCGTGGCTATCAGCCCGAGGCGCCGTCCTTCGCGTCCTTCACCGGACCGGCCGGATCGGACGGCTCGGCATCGAGGAACGCCAGGGCGTCGTCGACGGCGCCGCTGCGCACCGACTCGACCTTCGTGCGCGTGTTCGCGTCGACCTTCGAGTCGAAGGGCGTCGTGCTGCGGTGGTGGATGTGGCGGGCGTGGTGGACGTTCATACGCCCGTTCCTCGCAGGGGGATGCGCGCACGCTGCGCACGATCCGGGGGCGTGGCCGCCCGTGCCGCCGGCAGTGTCCTCAGTCGACCGCGTCGCGGGCGCGAGCGGAGAAGCTGAACAGGCCGCTGCGCAGTCGTCGGCGCTGCGGCGCCGCCACGGCGAGACGATCCTCGGCAGGCACGACCTCGAACGGGTCGAGCATGCCGACGGTTCCACGCTGCTCGCGTGCGTGGGAAAGCCGCTGGAGCGCGTCGCCCAGGGACTCCTGTCGCTGCTGCTGGTGCTGCTCGTCCATTACCTCGACGATGCCCTCGATTGGCGAAAAGCGCAAGTCCATATTCCGCTTGTTCCCGTCGATGCAGGAATCATGCGCGCACGAGCGGCCACCTCGTGGCCTGCCCACGCGACCGCGCCGCATGCTCGGTCAGCCGACCACGAGCTGCACGGGATCCGGCTCCACCCGGGCCACGACACGCCGATCGTCGAGCTGCACGATCTCACCGTCGACGACCATGCTCGGTGCGCGATGCAGCGCCAGCTCGACCTGCCGACCTCGATCGTGGTGCACGCCGTCGCGGCGGGCGAGCTCGCCGTCGAACAGCGATTTCGCGTCGAATGCGAGCGCACGCGTGCCGCGCCCTGCAGGAACGACGACCAGGTCGAGCGCGCCGTCGCCGGGCTGCGTCGATCCGATCTCCGCCCAGCCACCGAACGCGCCGGTGCTGGCAACCATCACCTGCCACGCCGGACCGCTCCACACCAGGTTGCCGTCGATCCGCGCGGAGACGTCCACGGGACGTGAGCGGATCGCGGCGATTGCCGCGCCGATCGGATACGCGATCGCGCCGAGGCCCCGCTTGAGCGGCTCGGCGGCCGCCGCCGCCTTCGGGGCAAGGCCGATCGATGCCACGTTCACGAACGGCACTTCGTCGACCCGACCGAGGTCGATCGGCCGGGTCCGATCCCCGGTCGCCGCAAGCAGGCACGCTCGGTCGGCGTCGTCGGGAAGCCCGGTCGCGCGGACGAAGTCGTTCGCGGTTCCGGCCGGCACAACGCCGATCGGAACCTCGAGCCTCGCCGCCAGCGCCGCGCACGGCCCGAGCGATCCGTCGCCGCCCGCCACGATCACCCGGTCCACGTCGTGCAGCGACCCGGGGGGCGAATCGCTCCACCGTGCGGCCTGCGCGATCTCCGCATCGGTGACGACGCACCCGTGGCGTACGAGCAGCGCGGCGGGATCCACCTGGTCGGCGGACCCGCTCTTGTGGTTGCGGACGAGCAGCACGTGCATCACCAGCTCATGCCCGCTCGCAACGCTCAGGTCACGCGACGCCCTGAGCAGGCACGTTGCACCACTGCGGCCGTCCCGTGGCCGCCCCCGGCGACGCAGCGTCGCCTGCTGCTGCACGCGATGCCCGCAGCATGGCCGGTTCCAGACGCGCCGGCACGCTCGCATGAAGCCGATACCCCGGTATGAGGAGCAGGGGCATCCAACAGGCATTTCGGGCAGCGGTGCTGCTCACGGCAGCGGCGCTCGTCGCCGTGGGCTGTGGCGGCGGCGGCAGCGGCAGCGGCAGCGGTGGCAGCGGCGGTGGCAAGCCGCTCACGAAGGTCGTGATCGCATCCGACCTGCCGCTCACCGGCAGCGCACGCGCGCAGACCGAGACGATGGTCCAGGCGATCCAGATGGCCGTGGACGAGGTCAACGGCAAGGCCGCCGGCGTGAAGCTCGAGTACCGCAGCATGGACGACGCCACCGCCCAGGCCGGCAAGTGGGACGAGGCCAAGTGCGCCGACAACATGAACGAGCTCGCCCAGGACGAGAGCGTCGTGGTGGTGATCGGCCCGATGAACTCCGGCTGCGCTCAGGTGCAGATCAAGACCGCCAACACCGCAGGTCTTGCGATCGTAAGCCCCGCCGCCACCAAGATCGGACTCACCAAGTCGGGTGACGAGCCGGGCGAGCCCGACAAGTACTACCCCAACGGCACCCGCAACTTCCTGCGCGTTGTGCCGGCCGACGACCTGCAGGCCTCGGCCGCGGCGCTCTGGGCGTCCGAGCTCGGCGTGAAGAAGGCGTTCGTGATCAACGACAAGGAGACCTACGGCAAGGGCCTTGCCGACGCGTTCGAGGGGGCCGCAGAGGACAAGGGCATCGAGGTGGTGGCGAACGAGGGCATCGATCCGCTCGCATCCAACTACCGACCGCTGATCCCGAAGATCACCGGCGACAAGGCCGACATGGTGTTCTTCGGCGGCATCACCCAGAACAACGCCGGACAGGTGCTCAAGGACCTGCGCGCCGCCTCCAAGGACATCATCTTCATGGGCCCCGACGGCATCTTCGAGGACGCGTTCATCGAGGCCGCCGGCGATTCCGGCGACGGCGCCTACGCAACCTTCGGCGGCATCCCGCCCGAGAAGCTCCAGGGCAAGGGCAAGCAGTTCATCGATGCATTCACCAAGGCGCACGGCGCGCCGCAGGCGTACACCGCGTACGCGTACGACGCGGCGACGGTCGCGATCGCCGCGATCACCCGCTGTGCGGAGGGCGACGGAGTCACGCGCGCATGCGTGCTCGAGGAGCTGTTCAAGACCAGGGATCACGAGGGCGCGCTCGGCACGTTCTCGATCACCGACACGGGCGACACGACCCTGTCGCAGCTGAGTGGCGTGAAGGTCTCGAAGGGCGCGTGGGCGTTCGACCGAACGCTCGACGTGTCCGGTGGTGCAGGGGGCGACGCATGAACATGAGCGCCGCGCAGAAGCAGGTCCTGATCGACCGCGGTGGTCAGCTCACCGCCACGCTGCTCATGCTGTGGCTCGTGCTGATGGCCGCGAAGGATCCCGCCGCATTCGCCGCACAGACGACGATCGGCCTCACCTTCGGCGCCACGCTCGCGCTGATCGCGCTCGGCTACACGATGGTCTACGGGATCATC
>JAGQUL010000199.1:0-164 GCA_020438525.1 Thermoleophilia bacterium
CGATCGCCTCGCCGCCCGAGAGGTTGGGCCACAGCGCGACCTCGCCGGGGACGTACGCGATGCGTCGGTGCAGCGCCACGGATTCACGCCATGGGTCGTGACCGAGCATTCGCGCCGTGCCGCCGTCGCCGCGCAGCAGGCCGAGCAGCACGCGGATGGTGGTG
>JAGQUL010000199.1:232-1808 GCA_020438525.1 Thermoleophilia bacterium
GAAGCTGCCGAAGCGCTTGACGAGCCCGGAGATTTCGATTGCCGAATCCGAGGTCATGCGACCGATCATACGGGGGTGCACGGAACCCCGGCCGCCGGGCCGCTACTCGGCCGCGCCCTGCAGCACGGCCCGGTTGACGGCCTCGCCCCGGGTTGCGCATCCGAGCTTGTCGACGAGCGATTCGACGTGCCCGCAGACCGTCTCGACCTCGAGCTCGAGCGCCCATGCGATCGCGGCATCGTCTCGCCCGGTGACCATCTGCTCCAGGACGAGCACCTCGACCGGGTCAAGCAGCTCGGCGACGGGCTGTACGAGCTCGGCGGAGACGTCCGGATCGACGTAGCGTACGCCGCCTGCGACCGCCTCGATCGCATCCACGAGCCGCTCCATCGAGGACGCCTTCGACAGGTAGCCCCAGGCCCCGGCGTCGAACCCCTGCTGGACGAGGACGGTGCTGATGCGCGACGACACGAGCACGACGCGCGTCGGCACGTCGAGCTCACCGACTCGACGTGTCACGTCGAAGCCGTCGATGTCCGGGAGCCCCACGTCGACGAGCGCGACCTGCGGCCGCTGGTCGACCACCTGCGCGACCGCCTCTGCACCGGTCGCTGCCTGCGCCACGCAATGCAGCCGTTCCGATCGCTTCATGTGCAGCACGAACGCGGTGCGGACGAGCTCGTGGTCGTCGGCGACCACCACACCGATGGGCGAGCGCTCGATCATCGCGACACCTGCAGCTCGACCCGCATCACCTCGACGTTCGCGAGGCACGCGTCGATTGCGTCGTCGCGCAGCTCCCGCGTACGGAGCGTCGTCTCCACCTGCTGGGCGGCGCGTGCCGCATCGGCGAATCCGTAGACCCCGGCGCTGCCTGCCACGGCGTGCGCGCACGCGATCGCTGCCGCGCGCAGCTCGTCGTCGCCCCGGTTCGTTCGCAGGCGCTCGAGCAGGCCCGCGAGCTCCTCGACGTTCGCGCGGGTGGCCGGTGCGGCCTGCGGCCACAGCTCCGCGCGCAGCTGCTCGATTGTCGTCGACCGTGACGGCGACACGAGGCATTCCCCCACAAACGGCGTACACCGGCGAAGTTCGATCTTCGCCGCGTTCGATGAGCGAGCATACCGGGGTGGGTAGCGGAGTGCAACCGACCCGGTCCGTACACTTCCGCGCCATGGGTGACGTGGACAAGCTCCAGGAAGCAGACGAGGCAGCGGCGCAGCGCGCCGAGGCGAAGCAGTCGAAGCGGCGCGAGCGCGCACGGGCGGAGCTGCGCGAGGAGCCGCAGCGCCCCGGCCTGGCGACCCGCGCGCGGGTGACGCGGTCGATCTCGATCGAACAGGTGCATCCGGGCGACAACATCCGGACGGACCTGCCCGAGGTGCAGGAGCTCGCGCTGTCGATCCGCGAGGTGGGCCTGCTCACCCCGCTGCTCGTG
Organism: Thermoleophilia bacterium; assembly: GCA_020438525.1. The sequence goes on from JAGQUL010000199.1 coordinate 1,668, forward strand.
CGCCCGTGGAACCCCGATCCGGATGCCGATGGCGAGCTTCCGAAGGATGCCGACGGGTCGCTCGACCACTTCCGGCTCGTGGCGGGGCACCGGCGCCACGCGGCGCTGCGCGCGCTCGTCGAGGCCGAGGTCGAGGGCTTC
>JAGQUL010000200.1 GCA_020438525.1 Thermoleophilia bacterium
ACATCCTCGATCGCGCCCGGCGTGGTGCCGAATGCCTTCTGCGCCAGCGTCGCGGCCATGAACTCGTCGAGGTCGCCGTCGAGCACGCCGGCGGTGTCGGACGTCTGCACGCCGGTGCGCAGGTCCTTGACCATCTGGTACGGCTGCAGCACGTAGCTGCGGATCTGGCTTCCGAACCCGATGTTCTGCGCGTCGCCCTTCTCCGCGCTGATCGTCGCCTCGCGCTCCTGCTGCTTGAGCTGGAACAGCTTGCCGCGCAGCATCTTCATCGCCGTGTCCCGGTTCTGGTGCTGCGAGCGCTCGTTCTGGCACTGCACGACGATTCCCGTCGGCATGTGCGTGATGCGGATCGCGGAATCCGTCTTGTTGACGTGCTGGCCGCCCGCACCGGACGCGCGGTAGGTGTCGACGCGCAGGTCGCTCGGGTCGATCTCGATGTCGTCGAGCACCACGTCGTCCTCGAACAGCGGCGCGACCTCGACCTGCGCGAAGCTGGTCTGGCGACGGTTCGCGCTGTCGAACGGCGACAGTCGAACGAGCCGGTGTACGCCACCCTCGGCGTTGAAGATCCCGTAGGCGTAGTCGCCCTTCACGGTGAACGTGGCGGAGCGGATCCCTGCTTCCTCGCCGGCACTTTCCTCGTTGAACTCGACATTGAAGCCGCGCTTGTCGGCGAAGCGCAGGTACATGCGAACGAGCATCTCGGCCCAGTCCTGCGCATCGACTCCGCCCTCGCCGGCCTGGATCGAGACGACCGCCGCCGAGGAATCGAACTCGCCGGTGAACAGTGCCTCCTCCTGCACTTCCGACAGCTGCGCCTCGAGTGGCGCAATTGCCTGGGCGAGATCGGAAAGGAGCTCCGCCTGCTCGGAGACATCGACCTCCTTGGCCATCTCGATCAGCGTCTCGATGTCCTCCACGCCCTGCTTGAGGCGGGCGTAGCCCTGCAGCTTCTTGGCGGTGCGGTTGCGCTCGCTGCTGACCTTGGCGGCATGCGCCTGATCGTCCCAGAAGCCACTGCCGTTCATCTCCGCGTCGAGCTCCTGGATGCGCAGCTCGGCGTTCTCGGGATCGACGAGGCTGCGCACGGTCTCCAGCTGGGTCTCCAGCTCGCGCAGCTGCTCTACGTAGTCCTCGATCGATGCATCGGCCATGCCGGCATCCTATCCGTCCCGGCGAGGCGAGCGCGGTCAGCGGCCGGTGCGCGTGTCAGCGCACCGGATCGTCGGTGCCGGGCGTGGTGTCGTGGACCTCGCCGAGCGCGGCGATCGCACGATCGAGGATGCCGGCCGCAAGGTTGGTGGTGCGGAGCGCGGCGACGCGAGCGTCCTGACCCGGCTCGGCGAGCTGGGCAAGGCCACCCGTGGCCTCGTCGAGTGCGAGGTGCAGGTCGTTGCGGATCTCGTGCAGATCTCCGCAGGCCTCGATCGCCTCGCGAATCGCGTCGGTGGCGTGTGTGAGCGCATCGCGCATGCCCGGGGTGGGATCTGCGACTCCGGGGCGTGTCGCGACGTGACGTCCGAGCTCGAGCCATGTTCGAGCGGCCTTTGCGCGATCGGCAGCTGTGGCGCCGCCGCCGACCGGATCTGCGGGGCCGACGACCGGGGGTGTGACGGGTTCGACGAGCATCGTGGGACCTCCGTCCCTTGCCGCGCCGCGGGGAGTGCGTCGCGTGGTGCACGAGCATCACATCATCTGTCGCGCGCTTCACCATCGGGGCACGCACCGTGCCTACCGCAGCGAGTCCACATCGTCGTTGCGGTCAACTACGTGCCGTCGACCTCGCCGTGACCGATGCGACCGCGCTGCACGCGCGTCGGCTCGCGGTGCCCGGCATGGCGACCCGCAGGAACGTCACGTCAGTGCGAATCAGCCACGTCGAGCGCGCCGTGGAGTCGGTACGCCGCGCGCGCACGCCGCGCCACCGCCCGCCGGAGCGCTCGAACACCCGCAGCACGACGGGCGTGCCCACCCATTCGGCGCTGCCTCGCACCCGCACGACCCGCGTGTCGCGGATCCGTTCGACGTCGATCGTGCATCGCGAGCGCAGCCGCCGCGCGGTCGGCGACGGCCACGGGTTGCGCCGGCACCCCTGCAGTCCCTTGCCCTGCTGCATCATCGGCGGCGCGAATGCTCCAGCACGCGGGCACGACGCATGGCCATGACCGAGCGCGTGCCCGAACTCGTGCATGACCATCAGCGTGCGGTACTCACCGATGCGTCGCCCGTACGTCGGTGCCGGCTGCAGCCATCGATCGTGGTTGAGCACCACCACGCCGCGCTGGTAGCAGTTCCAGTAGCGCACCACGTCGAGCGGCAGGCACATCCGCTGGGTCGTCGCAGCCGACGCGAGCACCATGCGCACGTCATGCCTGCCCGTCGACACCCGCTGGAAGCTGCGACGGAATCCGGCGCCCCACCCTCGGTGGTCCGCCATCCGATCCTCGACCTGTCGCGCCACCGAGGCGGGTGATTCGGCGATCCCTCGCTCGACCTCCACCGTGTAGCGGATCGGCGATCCGGGTCCGGTCGGAGCGCTGCGACCGGGTGCCACCCGGAACGAGGCCGCGTCTGCGGAGCCCGCAGCAGCAAGCTGGGTCACGACGAGCAGGACGAGCGAGGCGACGAGCGCAGTCGGGCGAAGTCGGTGCATGGGGGTATCGTTTCATGAAGCGACGATGAGACGAACGCGACCGTTGCAGCGAAGAACGGGAGAACGGGGATCGGTCAGGACATCGGGAAGGGGAGCGGACATGAACATCACGCCATCCAGGGCAATGTTGCTCGGGGGCACGGCGGCGCTGGCGCTGGGCATGGGCATCTCGGCAGCCGGCGGCGAGGATCGACGCGTCGGCTCCACGCGGGTCATCGACCTGCAGGCCTCCGTCGCCGGCCTCGGTGCCCTGATGTTCGTCGCTGGCGCAGCACGTGGTGGAAACGACGCCCTGGTCGCCGCTGGCATGGCGACGATCGGCGGCAGCGGTCTATCGATGCTCCTCGGCTGAACCTCCGGTCGCACCGCGCAGGCGCCCCAGCGCGAAGAGCGACACCACGACCGCCGCGAGCAGCACGAGTTCGTAGGCGAGCCACGTCGATCGGGCGAGCACCACGCCGAGCATGATCGGCGCGATCGAACACGCCAGCGCGTTTGCCGTGGTCTGCATGCCGAGCGTCGCGCCGGTCCTTCCAACCGGTGCGAACGATGCAGCCACCGCCACGACAACGCCGTTGCACGAGGTGACGACGACGAGCGCGGCTGCCTGCAGCAGCGCCGGTGCCATGCCGCCCGGCGCAGCCATCGATGCAATCACCAGCACGCCCACCGCGCCCGCCACGGCGAGCAGCACGTCGACGCGGCTTCGAGCTCGATCGGACACGACACCCAGGATGATGCGTCCTGCAGCGCCCGCCAGCTGCGCGATGGTGAAGATCCCGGCTGCGACCGCGAGCCGCGTGTCGGCCCGGTCCACGAGCTGGACCGTCAGGAACGATCCGATCCCCAGCTGCACGAACGCCAGGCTCCCGGCTCCGGCAGCAAGCAGCCACATCCGTGGCAAGCGAAGCGGCGACGATCCCCGAACTGCGGACTCTGCCCGTGCCGCCCGCGCGGCCCGCGATCGCGACGACGGCACCAGCCACGCCATGCCGATCGCTGCCACGACGCCCGCCACTCCGGCGCAGAACAGCGTGAATGGAAGCCCCCACGCATTCGCGGTCAGCGGCACCACCACACCGCCCAGCGCCGCACCGATCGGGATCGCGACGTGGCGGATCGAGAGCACGAGCCCGTGACGTTCGACCGGGAACGCCGCTGATATCGCCCGGCCGCCGGCGGAGTGCGCCGCGCTGCCGAACAACCCGGATCCGAGGATGGCAATCGTGAACCACAAGGGATCGCGGGCCGAGAGCGCCGAAGCCCCGGCGAACGTCACTGCCGCGAATCCGACGAACGCGCCCGTGAGCACGCGCCGCTCGCTCGTGTGGTCGCTGAGCACGCCCCAGCCGTAGGTGCCCAGCATCAGGCCGATCGCCGGTGACGCGAGCACCAGACCAAGCACTGCTGTGCCGATGTCCAGCTGGTCGCGAACGACCGGTGCCGCCGCGGCAAGCCCGAAGTGCAGTGCCGCCACCACGAGGTTGCCCAGCGCCACCGCGCCGAGCACCAGCCACGGCCGCGTCGTCACCGGTACGTCAGCGCCCGTGGCAGTTCTTGTACTTCTTGCCGGAGCCGCACGGGCACGGCTCGTTGCGCCCGACGGTGTTCTCGACCCGTCGCTGCTGCACGACCGGCCCCTCGTCCTCGAGCCCGGCCTCGGTCCGCGCCTCCTGCAGCGCCGTGGGCGCGGCAGCCGTGCCGTAGGTCAACGAGTCGGTCGATCGGGTGCGCGTGCTCGCGAACCCGCCGGTCGCGCTCGAGCTCGAACCGCTCGGGCCGACGCCCTCGCCGACCTCGGGCTGGCGCGCGTTCGAGCCGCCCGAGTCCAGCGCGCGCTGCGCCTTGGGCTCGAGCGATCCGCTGTCGACCTCGATGCGCAGGAGCAGGTTCACCGCCTCGCTCTTCACCGACGCCATGAGCTCCTGGAACATCTCGTAACCCTCTGCCTGGTACTCGTTCAGCGGGTTCTTCTGTGCCAGGCCGCGCAGGCCGATGCCGTCTCGCAGGTAGTCCATGTTGTCGAGGTGCTCGCGCCAGCGCGTGTCCAGCACCTGCAGGAACACGACGCGCTCGACCTCGCGCATCGTGTCAGCGCCGATGTCGCGCTCACGTCGCTCGTAGTGTTCGGTGGCGTCGTTGACGAGCGCTTCCTCGATCTCCTCGACCTGCGTCTCGGAGCGTCCCTCGAAGCGGGCACGGTCGACGCGGAGCGGCCACATCGTGGTGCAGAGCTTCCAGAGCTCCTCGAGCTCCCAGTCGTCGGGATACGGGGTCGGGCAGTGCACCGCGACCGCGGTCTCGATCTCCTCCGCCAGCCAGCCGAGGATCCGGTCGCGCAGGTCGGCGCCCTCGAGCACCTCGCGCCGGTCGGCGTACACCTGCTGTCGCTGGATGTTGAGCACGTCGTCGTACTTGAGGACGTTC
>JAGQUL010000201.1:0-206 GCA_020438525.1 Thermoleophilia bacterium
AGCCGATCGGCGCGCACCAGGGCGTTGCGTTCAAGCTCGCCGAGATGAGCGTCGAGCTCGAGGCAGCGCGCGCGCTCACCTATCGCGCCGCGGCGCGCAAGACCGCCGGGCTCACCCACACCGTGGAGGGCGCGCAGGCCAAGCTCTTCGCGAGCGGCGTCGCGCGGCGCCTCACCGGCGAGGCGATCCAGGTGCTCGGCGGCTAC
>JAGQUL010000201.1:258-11708 GCA_020438525.1 Thermoleophilia bacterium
AGATCTACGAAGGCACCAGCGAGATCCAGAAGCTCGTGATCGCCCGCAAGCTGCTCGGTCTCGACGTTCGCTGAGCGAGCAGTGGCATGCGAAACCAGGTTGGCTCGCCGCGCTCACACCGGGCAAGTTTCGCATGTGATGGTCGGAATCCGGCAGTGGCATGCGAAACCTGGTTGGTGAGCGGCGAGCGGCTCGGCGCGCACGCGGTTGGTCGGAGTTGGGCCACGATTTCACCTGCATGCGTGCTTTTTTCGCGCACGGGGAACCATTCAGTGCCCGCACCGACCGTCAGGAGGCATTCGCGTGGCGATCTTCGATCGAATCCGACGCGCCGCCGGCCGCACCACAACCGCGCCGCCAGCCGATATCGGCGAGCCCGTGCCCGTGCACCTGCTTCCCGACATCAACCAGCGCATCACGATCGGCACCGCCCACGAATCACCTGTCCCCAGCCGCGTCGAGGACCGCGGCACCGCGCAGATGCAGCTTGCGTTCCCCGCGATCGACGTCGCGTTCGGCGACGAGGTCACCCTCACCTGGGAGCGCGACGACACCTGGTTCCGCCTCACGACCCGCGTGACCGGCGTCGATTCACGCTCCGCCGTCCCCACCATCCTCGTCTCGGCCTCCGGTCACCTCTCGCGCTACGACGAGCGCCGCTCCGACCTGCGTCGCCGGATCGAGTTTCCCGTCGAGCTGCGCGTCCTGCGCGCCCGGGCCATCCGCGCCGGCCGCGAGCTGCACACCTACACCACCGAGGTCGCATCCAGCACCATCACCTTTGCGACCAGCGCGCCGTTCTCGCCGGGCGACGTCGTCGAGTGCAAGGTCCTCATCGGCGACGGCCCCGACGACGTGATCGGCGCCCGACTTCACGTCGTGCGCGTCGACACCCACCCGGGGTCCTGGCGCTCCACGTGCACCGGCACGATCGACGAGATCCTGCGCACCGACCGCGCCCGCCTGATGGCCGCCGCCGACGCGGGCGGCATCGCCACCAGCGAGCTCACGCCGCCCGACGCGCACGATCCGTCGTCGACCGCCTCCGAGCCCCCCACCCAGGACGGCGTTGGCGGACGCGACGAGCCGCAGCACTCCCGGAACGTGCAGTTCGTGCTCGAGTGGCTCCAGCGCGGCCAGTCGGCCCCCGCCGACGACCCCACGCGATAGCCTCCGCCACATGGCGGACGACGACGCAGCCGGGTTCGAAGGACTTGGCCAGAAGCATTGGAAGAGCGACCGGGTGAAGGCGCTGGAGCGCGCCGAGCGCAACGCGCCCCGACCCGGCTACGTGCAGATCTACACCGGCGACGGCAAGGGCAAGACCACGGCCTCGCTCGGGCTCGTCTGCCGCGCCGCCGGCTATGGGCACCGCTCGTGCATCGTGAGCTTCCTCAAGGGCGACCCCAACTACGGCGAGCTGCGCTTCATCCGCGAGCACATGCCGATGGTCGACTACCACCTCGCCGGTCGCATGAACTTCGTCGACCCGAACGACCCCGACCCCGAGGACGTGGCGATCGCGCGCGAGGGATTCGCCACCGCACGTGACGCGATCGCGTCGGGCGACTACCACCTCGTCGTGCTCGACGAGGCGAACGTGGCCGCGAACCTCGGGCTGATCGACGAGCGGGAGCTGCTTGCGGTGCTCGACGACAAGCCGGAGCACGTGGAGGTCGTGCTCACCGGGCGTGACGCCCCGCAGTCGTTCATCGACCGCGCCGACCTCGTCACCGAGATGCGCATGGTCAAGCACTTCTACGAGGCCGGCATCCCGGCGCGGCGCGGCATCGAGTTCTGACGCACGTACGTTCGCGGCCGCAACGACGGTGGTCGATTGCCCGATACCCAGGCAGGACGATCGGGGAGTTCGGGACGATGAGCGCAGCAGTGATGTCGGTCGGCATGAACGTGGCCGTGCCCGAGCCGTGGGAGCAGTTCAACGTCGAGGGCGTCGAGCGCGAGCTCGTCGACGCCCACACGCAGGCGGTGGATGCACGTCGTGAGGCCGGCCGACAGCGGCTCGAGCAGCTGCAGCCCGAGTACGATGCCTTCTGGCAGCGGACGCGAGACAACGACATCAGCGGCAGATGGACCGGCGTCGCCGTCGGCGCCGGGGTTTTTGGCGTGATGGGTGGTGTGATCGGCCTCGCCGGTGGTGCCGGCCTCGCGGGCCGCCTGCGCGCGGGTGCGATCGGGCTCGGAGCAGGCGCATTGCTCGCCGGATCCTTCTTCGCGCTTGCGGTGTTCGATCCGGACAGTCGAGCGATCTACCATCGTCCTCGCGCGAAGACGCCGGAGGAGCGCAAGCTCGTGGATGCGTACGCAGCAGCACAGGACGACGCTCGCATCCTTCCGTTCGAGTGGGAGGTCGGCGGCAGCTCCAACCGCGGAATGCCCCTGCACGAGTCGGTGCGCAGCTTCACGCAGGAGCACGCCGCGTCGTTCGATCACGATGGTGACGGCTTCGTCGACCTGTCGGCCGACAGCCCGGAGCTGGCTCGTGATGCGCGCAACGGTGGACCGGTCTCGGCGGCGACCCGCGGTCTGTTACACCTGTCTCGTGGATTCCGTGACAGCGATGGCAACGGTGACGGCAGGCTTTCGGTGGAGGAGGCCGTGCGCGCCACCGTCCAGGCAGGCATCGACCGGGACACCAAACCGTTCAGGTCTTCGGTCGACCCCGTGTTCTAGGACGGCCGTCCGATGCGGGCGCGAAGCGTCAGCTCGGATGGCGGCCTTCGTGGCGGTCCATCACGAGCAGCGTGCCGGCTGCCGCTGCAAGGAGCACCAGGCTCATCACGATGTCGAACATGGTCGTCGTCTCCCCTCAGATGCGGGCGTGGTCGGCAGCCCAACGGGCGAGCTCGGAGCGTCGCTGCAGGCCGGTCTTGTGGCGGATGCGGGTGAGGTGGTTCTGCACGGTGCGGGGGGAGATGTAGAGCTTGCCGCCGATCTCCTTGTCGGTGTGGCCGAGCGCGACGAGCCGCAGCACCTCCTGCTCGCGGTCGGCGAGCATCGGGCGCAGCACGCCGGCGGCACCACCGCGGCGCGAGCGCGAGTAGTCGTCGAGCAGGCAGCCGGCGAGCTCGGGAGCGATCACCGAGCCGCCACCGTGCACGGTGATCACGGCCTGCACGAGCTCGCGGGTGCTGGTCCGCTTGTTGAGGTAGCCGGCCGCGCCCGAGGCGATCGCCTGCAGGAACACGTCGGTCTTCTCGGTCGCGGTGAGCATGAGCACGCGCGTGTCGGGTTGGTCGGCCAGGATCTTCTCGAGTGCGACGAGGCCGCTCATCTCCGGCATGTGCACGTCGAGCAGCACCACGTCGGGGCGGTGCTCGCGCGCGAGCTCCACGGCTTCGACGCCGTTCACGGCTGCGGCCACCACATCGATGTCGGGATCGCCGCCGACCGCGTCGACGAGCGCGGCGCGGATCAGGGGGAAGTCGTCGGCGATCAGCACGCGGATCTTCATGCCACCGACTCCGTCACGTGATCGCTGCCTGCGCGGCCGGTGATTCGAATCATCACGCCGCGCCCGGGGGCGCTGGCGATCGCGACCGATCCGCCGCAGCGCGCCATTCGCTCGCGCATGCTGCAACGCATGCCGAGCCCCTCGTGCACGGTGCGCGGGTCGAAGCCGTGACCGTCGTCGACCACGTGGACCTCCACGTGCCCGTCGTGTGATTCGCACGTCACGCGGGCATTCGATGCGCCCGAGTGCTTGCGGGTGTTGTTGAGCGCCTCGCGGACGACCGCGACGATCTCGCTCGCGACGATCGGTTCGACGTCACAGTCGAGGTGTTCGGTATCGAGGTGCACGTCGATGTGCGAGAGCGCTCGTGCCTCGTTCACGACGTGGCTGATCGCGTCGCGGAAGTCGGGCGGCGGCAGCTCGTCGCACTCGCCGTCGATGGCCTCGCGCAGGTCGTCGGCGGCGCGGCCGGCGACGCGCATCAGTCGTTCCGCGTCGGTGCACTGGCCGTAGCCGCCGGTCGCGAGGTACTCGAGCACCTGCAGGACCGTGTCGTGGAGCCACGCGCGGTGACGCTCCTCCTCGCGGCGGATGACCTCGTCGATGAGCCCGGTGGGCTGGATCGCGTGACGCGGCTGGGCGGCTGGATCCCGATACTCCATCGCTTCGTTCCTTCGTTCTGCCAGACAGCTCGAGGGGGAGGGGCTGCGGGGTGGGGCTGACGCTGGTGTGTCCGATCCGTGTGGGCAGGATGGACTGTGCATGGCGACTGTACGGTTGCCCCACGCGAAGCGAATCGTCGGTTCGTGCACGTCGTGCTGCACGAACGTGCACGGCGAGTGGTCGATCGTGCAGTCACCGTCCGGCCACTCGGTATCTACCAGGCGCATTGGAATCCTCCCGTTGCTGTTCGCCCCCCATGGCGTTCACAAGGGCAACTGTAGACGTACGCGTGCCCAGCGTTTTGGAGGGAAATCGCGCCCTTTGGCGAGGCCGTTGCAGTCTCAGTGAGGTTTGTCAGTTCGCCGAACTGCCGTGCTGATCGCCGGCGATGCAGCACCGGTTCGCTGGTGAGGACCTGCTATTGGCGCATGGGAGCGTCGATCGTGGAACTGTTCGCTGGCTAGTGGGCTGGTGCGGCCAGAGCCATGGCCGTGAGCGGCCTGATCGCCCGGGTCGAAGCATGCAAGCCGTTCGTGCGGGGGATTCGCGCGGGTCGTCGCATCGCGGGATGCCGCTCGTCGGATACGATCGTCAGCGCGCTCGCGCGACCGCGCTCGCGCACGCACCACCCGATCGGCGCCGACTGCGGCGCCCGCGCACCCCCCGCGACCGAAGGACGAGCGACCGTGGCCATCGCCGACCGCCAGGGCACCTGGCAGCCCAAGCACCGCGCCGACGTGGACGAACCCGCCGGCGAGCAGGAGGCCGCGTGGCAGGACGCGCTCTCGCGCACGCCCGACCGTGACGAGCTGTTCACCACCATGAGCGGCGCCGAGGTGCCGCGCATGTCCACGCCGAAGAGCGCCGGCACCGACTACGAGCGTGAGCTCGGCTACCCGGGTCAGTTCCCGTTCACGCGTGGCGTGTACCCGTCGATGTACCGCGGCAAGACGTGGACCCAGCGCCAGTTCGCCGGGTTCGGCACGGCGGCCGAGACCAACGAGCGATTCCACTACCTGCTCGCGCACGGCCAGCACGGCCTGAGCGTGGCGTTCGACATGCCCACGCTCATGGGCTACGACAGCGACGACGACCACTCGCTCGGCGAGGTGGGGCGCGAGGGCGTGGCGGTCGACACCGTGCTCGACATGGAGCGCCTGTTCCAGGGAGTGCCGCTCGACGAGGTCTCCACGTCGATGACGATCAACGGTCCGGCACCGATCATCCTCGCCTACTACGCGGTGATGGCCGAGCAGCGCGGGATCCCGCTCGCCAAGCTGAGCGGCACGATCCAGACCGACATCCTCAAGGAGTACATCGCCCAGAAGGAGTGGCTGTTCCCGCCCGATCCTTCGATGCGGCTCGTGACCGACATGGTCGAGTTCTGCACCAAGGAGATGCCGCGCTGGCACCCGATCTCGATCTCCGGCTACCACATCCGCGAGGCCGGATCGACCGCGGCGCAGGAGCTCGCGTTCACGCTCGGCAACGGGTTCGCCTACGTCGAGCACGCGATCGAGCGCGGGCTCGACGTGGACGCGTTCGCGCCGCGCCTGTCGTTCTTCTTCAACGCGCACATCGACTTCTTCGAGGAGATCGCCAAGCTGCGCGCCGCGCGCCGGATCTGGGCGACCGTGATGAAGGAGAAGTACGGCGCGAAGGACCCGCGCTCGCTGCTGTGCCGCTTCCACTGCCAGACGGCCGGGGTGTCGCTCACGTGGCAGCAGCCGCTCGTGAACGTCGCGCGCACCGCGGTCGAGGCGATGGCGGCCGTGCTCGGCGGATGTCAGTCGCTGCACACCAACAGCTACGACGAGGCGCTGGCGCTGCCCACCGAGGAGGCTGTGCAGGTCGCGCTGCGCACGCAGCAGGTGATTGCCGAGGAGACGGGCGTCGTCAACACGATCGACCCGCTCGGCGGCTCCTACTTCGTGGAGGAGATGACCAACCGCATCGAGGCCGACGCGTACGACTACTTCCACCGCATGGACGAGCTCGGCGGCGTTGTGGAGGCCGTGAAGCAGAACTTCCAGATGCGCGAGATCGCTGAGGCGAGCTTCCGCTGGCAGCAGGAGGTCGAGGCGGGCCAGCGGCGCATCGTCGGCGTGAACGCCTACCAGGTCGACGACGAGCCCGAGGTGCCGATCCTCAAGATCGACCCGGCGCTCGAGGAGCAGCAGGTCGCGCGCGTGCGATCCGCGCGCGCCGACCGCGACGAGGATGCCGCCCAGCGCGCGCTCGCCGCACTCACCGAGGCCGCGCGCGGCGATGCGAACCTCATGTACCCGCTGCTCGACTGCGCTCGCGCCACCTGCAGCGAGGGCGAGATCGTGCGCGCGATGCGCGAGGTGTTCGGCAGCTGGAAGGAAACGCCGGTCTTCTAGGCGCGACTACCTTGTTCACGGCGACCTCGAGTGTGCTCGCGGTCAAGGTAGTGGCGGGTCTCCGCGGGATCAGGCCGCGGCGATGCGGTCGCGCTCGGCCCACCACGCGTCGGCGCGCCGCTTGGCCTCGGCGTACAGCTCGCAGCACTCCGGGTGCAGCGCCCGGATCTCGTCGAGCAGCGCAGGGTCGAGGTCGCGCTTGAACGCCGCGTACTGTGGTGCCACCGTGCGGTTCTCGCCCCCGTCGACGCTGATCGCCGGCTTGTCGAGCACCGTTGCCAGCCGCCCCAGCTCGCGGTCGAAGTTCTCCTGGATGCCCACGAAGTCGAAGTCGTCGAGCGACAGGTCGCCGAGCCACGCCGCCTGGCTGCGCTGCAGCTCCGGCGCGCGCACGAACTCGTCGAGCTCCATCGATCCCGACCACAGCCGGCAGTGGATCTCGTACTCGTCGTTCGCCGGCGATCCGGGCGGCTGCTGGTAGCGCAGGTAGTGGTAGTGCGAGATCAGGCGCCACGCCGGATCACGCAGCCACACCACCCGCTGCCGCGCGCGGTAGGTACCGGCCGGGAAGTGCCCGTGCATCACCGTCGTGCGGAAGCTCACGGCGCTCCCGTGCACGCGCGTCTGCACGCCCACGTGCGGCTCGCCGTACCAGTGGCGCAGCACGCTCAGGAAGCTGATGCCGGCGGTCTTCGGAACGTGCGTGGATTCAAGCTCGAGCATGCACGCAGGATCGGCATCGCGCGGTCGTTTCCTGACCGAGCTGGAGCGACCGCGATGATCCGCAACACGCCGGGAGGTGGTAGGTTCCCGCGCATGGCAGGGAAGATTCGAGTCGTGATCGCAAAGCCGGGCCTCGACGGGCATGACCGTGGGGCGAAGATCATCGCGCGCGCACTGCGCGATGCCGGCATGGAGGTCATCTACACCGGCCTGCACCAGACGCCGCAGCAGATCGTGGAGACCGCGATCCAGGAGGACGCCCACGCGATCGGCGTCTCGATCCTCAGCGGCGCGCACATGACGCTCGTGCCGAAGCTGCTCGAGCTGCTGCGCGAGGAAGATGCCGGCGACATCCTCGTGGTCGTGGGCGGAACGATTCCGAAGGACGACGCAGCGGCGCTGCTCGAGCAGGGCGTCGGCGCGGTCTACACGCCGGGTCAGCCGGTGGCGGAGATCGTCGACTACCTGAACGGCGCGCTCGCCCACGTCGCGGGCTGAATCCCGCATCCAGCAGGGATTTCGTCTCCCCGAAGGCCACGCCGTGGCCGCAATTCCCTAATCTAGGTAGTCCTACCTACTCGCGCTGCGCCCAGGTCGTCGTACAACGGTGGTACGGGACGGAATCCCAGCAGGAAGCTGGCTATTCCGGCACATCCACGACATGGCGGGACGGTCATGATGGAACACGGTACGAGCGTGTCGTTCGAGCGCGCGGCAGGAAGCCAGCTCACGCTGATGGGCGCGCAGGCAGGATGGGCGTCGGATCGCCCGGTGCCGCAGCAGGTACGACAGGCGGTGCTCGCAGCGCTGGCTGCGGCGCAGCAGAAGCGGGCGGCGCTCGCGGGTCAGGCGCTCTGCAGCGAGGTCTCGAACTCGGGATCGTTCTCCCGGATCCACGCGGTCAGCTGAACGCGCGACTTGACCTCGACCTTGCCGTAGATGTTCGACAGGTGGGCAGCCACCGTCTTCTCGGCAAGGAAGAGCGTCGATGCCACCTCGGCGTTCTTGAGGCCGCTCGCAACCAGACGTGCGATCTCGAGCTCGCGCTTCGTGAGCGGGCCCACGTTGGTCGTGCGTGACTTGGCGCGCGAACGCGTGCCCAGGCCGCGCAGCTGCGACGACACGAGGTCGGCATCGGCGTTGGCGCCCATCTTCACGAACGCGGCTCGGACTTCCTTGAGCAGGGCGACGGCCTCGTCGCGCTTGCCGTCCTTCGCCATCCAGGAGCCGAGCACGAACTGGGCGCGCGCGGCCTCGAGTGGTCGCGCGGCATCGGCCCAGCTGTCAGCGACGCTGCGAAGGGCATCGGCATCGCGGCTTGCCAGCGACGCAAGTTCGGTTCGGTAGGCCGCGACGAGTGGCATCGAGTCGGCGTGCTCGCCCGAAGGTTGCAGGTCGTTGGCGATGTCGAGCAGGTCCGCGCGATCATGCAGGTACGACAGTCGCGCGAAGGAAACGGCCATCGTCGCAGCCGCGACATCCTCGTCTATGTCGAGCGTGCGGACGAGCTTGACAGCATCGTCGAGGTGGCCCGAACGGAGCAGGAATCGAACCTTGAGGATTTGAGCTTCCAGCGTCCACGAGTGACTGTTGCCCTGGGTGGCAGTCGCCTGTACCGCCGCCTCCACGAGCTCGCCGGCACGAATGAGGTTGCCGAACTCGATCTCGGCTTCGGCCAGGAAGAGCGCGACAAGCGACCCGAACCGATCGACCGCGGCGGATGCCTGTGCGAGGGAAGCGCGCGTCGCGACCTCGTGCGCGGCGTCGATGTCGCCGATGCGAAGCAGCGCACGGCCGTGCGATGCAAGGACGAGTGGCAGGTAGTTGTCGAGCCCAAGGTCCGTGACGTAGCGAACGGCTGCTTCGGCTTCATCGTGCGAGCGCTCGTTCTGGAGTGACTCGCCGAGCGCCTCCATCAGGTTGGCCCAGGCGCTGATCGCCATCCCGTGCAGCCGCTCGCGCATCCCGATCGCCACTGCCTGCCCGAGGTTCTCGATGCTTGCCGCGTGGTCGCCGGTGAACGAGTACCCATAGGACAAGCCATGCAGCGCGAGCGCCTCGAGCATCGCGTCGCCGTTGTCGCGCGCAAGCTTGAGCGCCCTAGAATCGTGTCGGATCACGGCTTCGTAGTCGCCGTCGAACATCGCGATGCAGGATGCCGCGCGCGCCGACCAGCCGATTCGGTCGGCACCGAGGTTTGCTGCTCGCTGCAGGCGCTCGAACAGCGTGCCGTCGTCGCTTGCCCAATACTGCTGGCACAGGGAGTAGGCGTACGTCTCGTCGTCGCCGCTCGCGGCGCTGACACGCCCCAGCTCACTCCAGTGGTTGATTGCTTCGGGATTGCCGAGCTGCATTGCGGTCGTCGCACAGCGCTTGAGCAGCTCCATCCGTCGGTCGACGCGTACTTCGGTCTCGAGCGCGCGACGCAGGTCGCCGTAGGACTCGTGCAACTGGCCGGTCAGCTCGTTCGCCTCGGCCGCGCGCAGGTACTGGTCCACGGCTTCGTCCGAGCGTCCCGCCTCGGCGAGGTGGTAACCGAGTGCTCGTGCAGATGCCGTGTCCGCCATCGGAACCTGCGAGATCGCATCGGCAAGCTCGGTGTGGATCGCTCGGCGCATCGCTGCCGACAGCTCGTCGACGAGTGCCTGCTGCATGAGCGGGTGCGCGATCGACACGAGTTCGCCGTCCTCGCGCACGAGCCCGCTTGCATTGATGACTTCCATCGACCGGACGAACTGGCGGGGCTTCTGGTCGCTGAGCGCCTCGAGCCAGCCGATGTGCGCTCCTTCGGGACACAGGGCGATCGCGCTGGCGATGTCCTGGCCGGTCTCGTCGAGGGAGTGCAGTCGAGCGGTAGCCGCTGCAGCGATGTTCGTGGGAATCTCGGTGTTGCCACGGCGCCAGGCATCGGCTAGTTCCTTCGCGAACCATGGGTTTCCCTGTGCGCGCAGGATCACCTCTGCCGGGACCGTGTCGACGTCGTCGAGCTCGAGTACGTGTGCGACGAGCTCACGGATCGAGTCGTCGGTCATCGGGCCGAGCTGCAGGTGATTGACGACGCGCCGGGAGAGCATGCCGTCGATGAATGCGCGGTAGGAAGACGGGATGTCGATCGCGTCGGTCTGCTCGACGAACATGAGCGTCACGTTGATGCGCTCGGAGACCCCGATAAGGTACGGGAGGATCGCGATCGATGACTCGTCGAGTGCCTGTGCATCGTCGAACCACAGCATCAGGGGCTGGTCGGTAGTCAGCTCCGCAAGCAGGTTGACGAGCCCGATGCCGGCATGGTCGGTATCGATGCTCGAACCGCTTGCCAGTACCGCGAGCAACGCCTCGAATTCGGGCATCGCATCGATGAAAGGCGCGAACGGCGTGGAGTGGGATCCGGCGCGGCCGTTGACCATCGCGACACGGAATCCGCGATCGCCAGCCTCGGCCGCGACATGCGTCGCCAAGGTCGTCTTGCCGAGGCCGGAAGGGCCGCTGAGCATGGCCAGACGCAGGCCGTCGTCGCCCGGACCGATCGAAAGGTTCAGCTGTGCGATCTCGCGATCGCGACCAATGATGAGCGTATCCCGCATGTCGTCCCTGATGCGTCGTCGATGGGGGAGGGCGGGGCGTCCTGACCCGCGAACCCACGTACCTAGCTTCCAAGGTACGACGCGATCAGCACATCGTCAACGACAATTCACGGTAGCGAGCCCAGCTCAGGCGGTGCCTGCGTCGCCGGGCTTGGTCTTCCAGCCCGGCTTGGTCTTCCAGCCGGGGTCCGCTGCTTCGCCGGGCTTGGTCTTCCAGCCGGGGTCGGACGCTTCGCCGGGCTTGGTCTTCCAGCCGGGATCGTCCTCGGGGGTGTACCCGAACGCCAGGTTGAAGGCATTGATCGCTTCGGGCGCGAGCAGCGGAAGGATCGCACGGTACGTCGCGTCCACCCCGAGGCCGTCGAGGTCGATGCTCAGGTCGGCGGGCGTGCCGTCACGCTCGCCACGGGAGGACGCATCAGACGACGAGAGCGTTCCTGCGCCGACGACCGGATCCGCTGGTCCCGCGTTGCCGACGAGCTGCTGGCCACTCAGCGGGTCGCGTCCGGGCTTGGTCTTCCAGCCGGGGTCGGCCACTTCGCCGGGCTTGGTCTTCCAGCCGGGCTCGGCCACTTCGCCGGGCTTGGTCTTCCAGCCCGGCTTGGTCTTCCAGCCGGGGTC
>JAGQUL010000202.1:0-1741 GCA_020438525.1 Thermoleophilia bacterium
CGGTGCCGCCGTGCAGCTCCACCAGCAGCTTGGTGATCGCCAGCCCGAGGCCCGCGCCCTCGCGCGGGTTGGGCGTGCGCCCGAGCGCCGCGTTCGACTGGTAGAAGCTCTCGAAGATGCGTGCCTGGTCGGCCTCCGGAATGCCCGGTCCGGTGTCGCTGACGCTGATCCGGATCGCAGAGTCGTCGTCACGCGCGACGATCCGCACCTCGCCCTCCGACGTGAACTTGAGCGCGTTGCCGAGCAGGTTGAGCAGCACCTGCCGGATCCTGGTCGGATCGCAGCGGATGTGGTCGTCGGCCAGGTCGTCCGCGTCCAGCACGAGCACGACCCCGTCCTGCGCCGACGGCTGCACGCTCGCTCGAACCGCCTCGAGCATCGGGCGCAGCTGCAGGTCCTCGCACAGCAGCGTGACGCGACCGGCCTCGATCTTCTGCAGGTCGAGCAGGTCGGTGATCAGCGCGAGCAGGTGCTCGCCCGAACCGCGCACGAGCTCGAGGTCCTCGAGCTGTTCCTCGTCGAGGTTGCGCGGATCCTCCTGCAGCAGCCGTGTGTAGCCGATGATCGTGTTGAGCGGGCTGCGCAGCTCGTGGCTCATGTTGGCGAGGAACGCCGACTTGTGGCGACTGGCCTCCTCGAGCGCCGCCGCGGTGTGATGCAGCAGGTCGTTGAGCGTCGCGTTGTCGATCGCGATCGCGGCCTGCGAGGCGAGCGTCTGCGCCAGGCGCTCGTCCTCCGCGGTGAACGGCTCGCCGCCTGCCTTCTCGGTCAGGTACAGACGACCGGCCGCACCGGCAGTGGAGATGATCGGAACGCCGAGGAACGTGGTCATCGGCGGGTGGTGCTCCGGGAACCCGACCGAGCGGTCGTGGTCCTGCAGGCGGGTCAGGCGCAGCGGCCGCGGATCGTCGATCAGCACGCGGAGGATGCCGCGCCCCCGGGGCAGGTCGCCGATCTTCTCGTGGGTCGCCTCGTCGATGCCGACGGTCACGAACCGGTCGAGCTGCTCGCCGTCGTCGTCGAGCACGCCCAGCGCGCCGTAGCGCGCACCCGTGAGCAGCATCGCCTGCTCGACGATCCGGCGCAGCACCCCGTCGAGCGTCCGCTCGCTGCTGAGCGCCTTGCCGGCCTCGACCAGTGCGTGCTGCTGCAGCTCGTGGCGCGCCAGGTCGGATCGCTCCACCACGCACTCGAGCCCCACGCCGGCCTGCTGCACGAGCAGCTCGCAGATCCGCTCGAAGTCCGCTGCCGACGGATCGGTCACGGTGAGGCTGACCGACCAGCGAGGCTCGTCGCCGGTGTCGCGCAGCTCGAACCGGTGTGCTCCCGCGGGAGCGGGCGGCTGCTCGAGACCGGCACGGCGGCTGCCGATGCACGCGCACGCCGCTGCGGTTGCAGCACCGGTCAGCGCGCGGGTGTGCTCCTCGAGCAGCACGCGGCAGCGCTCGACGTCGTTGGCGCGAGCCAGCTGGATGCCTGCCTCGGCAAGCGCATGCAGGGATGTCATGGATTCACTCGTCACGTCGTCGCTTCGCACTCGATCTGGCGGTCGCGCGCCCGCACGCATGCGCGGGTATGGGGCGCGCATGGTCCCGGTCTGACAGGATACTCGCATGGTGGATCCCGCAGCCACGCCGATTCGAATCATCCTGGTCGACGACCATGCCGTCGTTCGCGCAGGTCTGCGCATGCTGCTCGACACCGATGACCGCTTCGAGGTGGTCGGCGAGGCCGGCACTGG
>JAGQUL010000202.1:1816-6425 GCA_020438525.1 Thermoleophilia bacterium
CTCGAGCTGGTCGCGGACATGCAGGCCAAGGGTCGCGGCTCCAAGGTGCTCGTGCTGAGCATGCAGGACGATCCTGCGCGCGTGGAGCAGTGCTTCGCTGCGGGCGCCGACGGCTACCTGGTCAAGGATGCCGCCGAAGGCGAGCTCGCCGCCGCGATCGAGGACCTGATGCGCGGCGAGCGCTACCTGTACCCGCCGCTCGGCGCGGCGATGGTGCGGGCCGCGACCGCGCCGCCCTCGGATCCGCTCAGCGATCGCGAACGCGAGATCGTTCGGCTGCTCGCGCTCGGGCACACGAACGCCGAGATCGCCGGCCAGGTGCACCTGAGCGTGCGCACCGTGGAGACCCACCGGGCACACGCCATGGCGAAGCTGCGCCTGTCGTCGCGCGCCGAGCTCGTGCGCTGGGCGCTCGACCACGGCCTGCTCGACGCCGCACGCGACGCCTGACCTCGCGAAAACGTCGTGTTTCTGCGGGATTCCCGCAACGCCCTGCGTCGGCGTGCGGATGAACCCGGACTTCCGGACGGCGAAGCTGGGAAGGGAATCGGTGTCTGGAGGACCCACCCATGGACTCAGCAGCAACGAACGGCAGCACGCCCGCACGACGAATCGTCGTGGTCGGGGGCGGAATCGGTGGTGCCGAGACCGCGCTGACCCTGGCGATCGGCCTGCCCGACGCCGACGTCACGCTGGTGAGCCGCTGGGGATCGATCCGCCTGCTGCCCGACCTCGTGTACGTACCGTTCGGGGTGTCGCCCCGCCGCATCGACGTGCCCGTGGGCGAGCTGATGCCGCACGGCGTGCGCAGCCTCGTCGCCGAGGTGGAGCACGTCGACGTGCACCAGCGGATCCTGCAGACGAGCGACGGTCTCGTGCCCTACGACGTGCTGGTCGTGGCGCCCGGTGCGGAGCCGCGCCCCGGATACCACACCTCGCTCCGGTCGCTCGACGACGCACATCGGCTTCGCGGCGATCTCGCCGCGCTCGTCGCCGACGCCCGGCAGGGCGAGCGCCGCACGATCACGATCCGCGCGGAATCCGACGATTCCTGGACCGCACCCGCAGTCGAGATGGCGCTGCTGGTCGGCGCGTTCATCCGCTCGCGCGGGCTGCAGGACCGCATCGAGACGATGTTCATCACGAGTGATTCCTGCGCCTTCGAGTGGTTCGGCTCGCAGGGCGAGAAGCTCATCGAGTCCGCATTCCGTCGCGCCCGCGTGAAGCTCGCCACCGGCGTGCCCGCCGGTCGCTTCGACGAGCTCGGCGGCGACCTCGACATCGACTTCGGCGCACTGCAGCCGCGCGCGGTGAGCGGACTTCCCGGAATCGGTCCGAGCGGGTGGTACGAGCCCGACGACCACCTTCGCGTCGCGCCCGACGTGTTCGTCGTGGGCGATGCGCTTCGACTGCCGTACCGCGCCGGATTCGCCACCGCCTGGGAGGCACGGCACGTGCTGCGCACGCTCGGCGGCGACATCATGCGCCTGGGCCTGTCGATCGACGGGATCCCCGCCGACGCGGTCGAGTACCAGATGGACCTCGCCGACTCGGTGCTGCGGGCGCGCCTGCCCCACGCGGAGTCGCTCGCGCATCCGTTCCTCGGACACGACGCCGAGGTTTCGGTGTCGCCCGGCGGCCGCCCCGACAAGTTGCAGGGCCTCGTCCTGCACGACCGCGTGCTGAGATGGCATGATCGGCTGCACGACGCACCGCTCGCGTTCCGCGACGTGTTGCGCGACCGGGAGGCAGCCAGCGCGTGATCGAGTTCCTGACCGCACTGACCGTCGCCGCGCAGGCGGCGGTCGTCGCGTATCTGGTGCTGCGGCTCGTGGAGCTGCTCGGCGGCTCGCGCCGCCCGCTCGATGCGGTCGCTCGCACGATCGGTCGTGACTCGCTCAAGCTCGCATGGCTCGTATCCGCGATGGCGATGTTCGGCAGCCTCTGGATGAGCGAGCACCTGCACTTCATCCCGTGCCCGCTCTGCTGGTACCAGCGCATCGCGATGTACCCGCTCGTGCTGCTGCTCGGAATCGCGGCGATCCGGCGCGACGAGTCGATACGCTCCTATGCGATACCGCTCGCACTGGTCGGGTCGGTCGTGTCGATCTACCACTACCAGCTCGAGCGCTTCCCGGACCAGCAGTCGATCGCGTGCTCCGTGTCGGTGCCGTGCACGACCATCTGGTTCGAGAAGCTCGGTTACATCACCATCCCGATGATGGCGCTCAGCGCGTTCGCGCTGGTCGTCGTCATCCTGATCGTCGGAGGCAGGGACCATGGGCAAGGCATCGCGCGAGAAGCGTGAACGACGCGAGGAGGCCGACGCGCTTCCGAGGATCGACGTATCCGAGGATCGACGCAGCCTGCCGGTGTTCTGGATCGTCGTCGGCCTGATGGTGGTCGCGGGAATCGTGGCGCTGATCGTCACGGCGCCCGACGACAAGACCAAGGCGCGTGAAGACGCGGTCGCCGACATCCCTGCCTACGCCGACGTGAGCGTCGACGGTCCCAAGCTCGCCGAGCTCGGCGATTCCGGCTCCGACGCCGCCGAGGGCGAATCGGTGCCGACGCTGCGCGGAACGGGGATGGACGACAAGCCGCTCACGCTCCGCGCGGGCGGCGGAACTCCGCGCATCTACGTCACGATGGCGCACTGGTGCCCGCACTGCCAGAAGGAGATCCCGCTCATCGTCCAGTGGACGACCGACGGGAAGATCCCCGACGGAGTCGAGATCAACGGCATCTCCACGAGCGTCGACAAGGGCCAGAACAACTTCCCGCCGGCGACGTGGCTCGCGCGCGAGGACTGGCCCTACGACACGCTGATCGACGACGAGCTGGGCACCGCGGCCGACGCGCTGGGCGTCTCCGGGTTCCCGTTCATCGTGTTCGCGGACGCCGACGGAAAGGTCGTGAAGCGCACGAGCGGCGAGCTGTCGCTCGAGGACTTCACCAAGTACGCCGACGAGATCGCGAAGACCGCGCCGGCCGCGGATTCGAGCTCGAACGGCGCACAGGGGTAGACTGACGGGCCAGATGGCTCGCGATCGCTTCGACCTGCACACTCACTCCACCGCGTCCGACGGCGTGCTGCCGCCGCGCGAGGTGGTGGCGCTGGCCGCCGAGCGGGGGCTCGCGGGCATCGCGCTGACCGACCACGACACGACCGACGGCCTGGCCGAGGCGGTCGGCATGGCGCAGTCGCTCGGCATCCGCTGCATCCCCGGCGTGGAGCTCTCGTGCTCGAGCGCGTCCGCGCCCGAGGTACACATGCTCGGCTACTTCGTGGATCCGACCGACGAGGGACTCGCGACCCTGTTCGCCGAGATGCGTCGGCAACGGGTCGAGCGTGCGTCTGCGATCGTCGATCGGGTCGCGGACATCGCCGGTGCGCTCACGATGGAGCACGTGCTCCAGGAGAGCGGCGGCGCACCGCCCGGACGACCACACATCGCTCGCGCGATGGTTCGCCTGGGCATCATCGACGAGGTCGACCACGCGTTCGGCAGCGAGTGGTTCGGAAACGACGGCCGTGCGTTCGTGCCGCGCGACGGCATCACGATCCAGCGCGCGATCGACTCGATCCACGCGGCGGGCGGGGTCGCGGTGTTCGCGCATCCGGGCGCGCGCTCGAAGACGGGACTGCGCGAGCAGGCGATCCGCGAGGCTGCCGCGCTCGGACTCGACGGGGTCGAGGTCGACCACCCCGGCCACGACGGCGACGTGGTGGAGCGGTGCGCGGAGCTCGCGACCGAGCTCGGGCTGGTCCAGACCGCCGGCAGCGACGACCATGGGCATGGACCTGACGGGTCGAGGATGGGCTGTCGCACCGTGCCGGCGCGAATCGTGGATGCGCTCGAGGCGCGAGCCCGCGCGATGCGCGTCTGAGCCGGATCGCGCCGGGTCAGTAGCGCGCGGCGTACGCGATCGCGGCGTCCTCGCTCGTGTCCTGGCTGGTCACCACGCTCACCGCGTGACCGATCTCGTGCTGCACCGCCTCGGTGAGTGACGAGTTGACCTGCGACTGGAACGCGGCGACGCGAATCCGCTCGGGATGGGCATTGCCGTCGGGGCCCACGACCCGGGTTGCGCCGACCACCGGATCGGTGGTGCCGGTGACCCGTTCGAGCTGGGTCACGGGCACGAGCTCGATGGGAATGCCGAGCGACGCGATCAGGCGCTGGTGGGCGACGGGAAGCAGCTGGATGCCGCGCAGCGCCTGCTGCAGCTGCAGGTTGCCGACGCGAAGCGAGCCGATGCGAAGGCGCCGCACATGTACGCCGGAGGGCAGCACGAGGTCGGGCCCGTCGGGCTGGCCGCCGATCTCCGGCGGACCGCCACCGCCACCCGACACCTCGGCGGCGGGCACGGCGGCTGCGCGACCGGGCGCTGCGCGGCCGTCGAGGTCTGGACGGCCACGCAGCGCGTCGCGGTGCGCGAGGTACGGCTTCATGCCGGGGAGGAGCGTGTGGACTGCCATGTCGCTCTAACCTCCCCGTAATCGACCGCGTCGGGACGGGCCGGGAGGTGGAACGGTCACCGGTGGCCACGGGCGTGGCCGGAGGTGCACCCGGGGATGAGAGCGTCACGCCGGTGGCGGCGGGCA
>JAGQUL010000203.1 GCA_020438525.1 Thermoleophilia bacterium
TTCGGCAACATCGACGGCGACAACCCCGCCGCCTCGCGCTACACCGAGGCGCGCATGCGGGCCGCCGCCGTCGCGATGTGCGAGGGGCTCGACGAGGACGTCGTCGACTTCGTGCCCAACTACGACAACCAGCTGACCCAGCCCGACGTGCTGCCGGCGGCCTTCCCGAACCTGCTCGTCAACGGCTCGAGCGGCATCGCCGTCGGCATGGCGACCAACATGGCGCCGCACAACCTCGGCGAGGTGCTCGACGCGATCCTCGCCTACATCGCCGATCCGTCGATCGCGGTCGAGCAGCTGATGGACCACGTGAAGGGTCCCGACTTCCCGACCGGCGCGATCATCCACGGCATGGGCGGCATCCGTGACGCGTACCTGACCGGTCGCGGCAAGGTCGTGATGCGCGCTCGCGCGCACTACGAGGAGCTGCGCCAGGGCCGAACCGCGATCGTGATCACCGAGATCCCGTACCAGGTCAACAAGGCGAACCTGGTGCTCAAGATCGCCGAGCTCGTGCGCGAGCGCGTGATCGACGAGATCCCGCAGGACGGCCTGCGCGACGAGTCCTCGCGCCAGGGCATGCGGATCGTCGTGGAGCTCAAGCGTGGCGCGAACTACAAGGTCGTGCTCAACAAGCTCTACAAGCACACCCAGCTGCAGTCGACGTTCGGCATCAACAACATCGCGCTCGTCGACGGCGTGCCGAAGCTGCTCAACCTGCGCGACCTCGTGCACCACTACGTCGAGCACCAGCGCGACGTGCTCACCCGTCGCACCAAGCACCGCCTCGACAAGGCCCGTGATCGCGCACACATCCTCGAGGGCTACCTCAAGGCGATCGACAACATCGATCGCGTGATCGAGATCATCCGCGGCTCGCGCAACACCGAGAGCGCCCGAACCGACCTGATGAGCGAGTTCGAGTTCTCCGAGCGTCAGGCCCAGGCGATCCTCGACCTGCGCCTCGCCCGCCTCACGCAGCTGTCGGTCACCGACACGCGCGAGGAGTTCGAGGAGCTGATGCAGCGCATCGAGTCGCTGCTCGCGATCCTGCGCGACGAGGGCCTGCTGTTCGACATGATGAAGGACGAGCTTGCGGAGATCCGCGAGAAGTACTCGGACGAGCGCCGCTCGGAGATCACCGCCCACGAGGGCGAGATCGACCTCGAGCAGATGATCGCCGACACGCCGATGGCGATCACGATCACCAAGTCCGGCTACATCAAGTCCACGCCGCTCAACGTGTTCCGCCAGCAGAACCGCGGTGGGATCGGCGTTGCCGGCTTCGACCTGAAGGAAGGCGACTACGTCGAGCACATGTTCGTCGCCTCCAAGCACGACTACCTGCTGTTCATCACCTCGGTCGGCAAGATCTACCGCACCAAGGTGTACGAGGTGCCGGAAGGCCAGCGCACGAGCAAGGGCCGCGCGCTCGTCAACGTGCTGCCGCTCGCCGAGGGCGAGCAGGTCAAGGCGGTGTACCGAACGCGCAACTACGACGAGAACAAGTACATCGTCATGGCCACGCGCAAGGGCGTGGTCAAGAAGACCGAGTTCGATGCCTACAACACCAAGCTGCGCGCCGACGGGATCATCGCGCTCAACCTGAAGACCGAGGATGACGAGCTGATCGGCGTCACGCTCACGAGCGGCGACGACGACCTGCTGCTGATCAGCGCGAACGGCCAGGCCGTGCGCTTCCACGAGAGCACCGTCCGGTCGATGGGCCGCACCGCGGCCGGCGTCGCGGGCATGAAGCTGCGCGACGGCGACCACGTGATCTCGATCGACGTCGCGAAGGACGACATGGAGCTGCTGCTGCTCACCGAGCAGGGCTTCGGCAAGCGCAGCCCGGTCAGCGACTTCCCGACCAAGGGTCGCGCGACGATGGGCGTCAAGGCGTTCGGCAACATCGAGGGCAAGGGCCACCTCGTCAGCGCGCTCAGCATCCGCCAGGGACAGGGCGTGATGCTGATCACGAGCGAGGGCACGATCACCCGCCAGAGCGTCGACCAGGTCTCGCGCTACAGCCGCTCCGCCTCCGGCGTGACGGTGATGAAGCTGCGCGAGGGGCATCGCCTCGTCGCGGTGGCGCGGGTGATCGACGCGCCGGCAGACGCCGACGACGACAGCAGCGGCGAGCAGGTCACGCTCGACGCGGCGGTCGACGCGACGGATGCGCCGCCCACGATCATCGCACCCGACGACAGCGCGGAAACACCGAGCGACGAGTAGCATGCCCGCATGGGCGTGTTCGTCGAGCTGTTCGTCGACCTCGGGCGCATCGCGCTCGGACTGACTGCGTTCTCGTGGCTGGCGTGGGCGTACGTCACGGTGCTGCTGCTCGTGGTCGGACCGGTGTTCGTGCAGGTCGCGCCGAAGGTCGTCGATCCTCCTGCGCGCCTGCTCGCCACCGACCCGCTGCGCGTCGCGCTGTGGCTGCCGCTGTCGCTGGCGGTGCTGGTCTTCGCGACGATCGCGCTGATGATCACGATCTTCGGTGCGGTGCTCGCCCCGATCGGCGCGATCATGCTCGGCCTGGCGGGGTACCTTTCGGTGTCGCGGCTGCTCGGCGAGCGCGCCATGGCGCCGCTGCTGCGCGCTGACGTGCCGCCGTGGCTCGCGTCGCTGGTGGGAATCCTGCTGCTGCGCCTGCTGCGGCTCGTGCCGATCGTCGGCGCGCTCACGCACTCGCTCGTCGCGTGGGTCGGCTTTGCCGCCGCGACCTGCATCGCGGTGCGGATGGCCCGTCAGTGGTGGCGTCGCCGGCTGCCGGATGCGGTCCAGTTCCAGGGCGAGACGCTCGTGGAGTGGTATCCCGACGGTGATCCGCACGACGGCAGGCCCTCGACCGGAACCGGTCGACCGGTGCTCGACAACATCCGGGGCGACGAGGATCGCGACTGAGCGCGGCCGGGACCGTCAGCACTGGGCCGGCGCCGCGAGCCGCTCGCGTGCCTCGGCAGCGGCAACGAGCGGGTCGCGCGCCACGACGTTGAGGCCGAGCGCGACCTCCACGCCGGCGAGGTTCGCGGTTCGCGGCTGCAGCTCGAAGTACCAGTGCGCGTCGTTGGCCTCGTCCGCGACCAGCCACATGTTCATCGCGGCGTCGTCGGGCAGCGCCATCAGCGCGCGATGGAGCCGGATCGCGAGGTCTGCAGGGACCTCGTCGTCGACCACCGTGTCATGCTCGAGCGGCGTGACGAGCAGCGCCCCGCCGATCCGCGGCAGCGGATGCGCCACGATCGCGTAGTGCGCGCCGCGCTCGACCAGGAACGGCGAGTCGTGGTCGCCGACCAGCTCGCAGAGCACGCAGCGACCGTCGATGCCACGT
>JAGQUL010000204.1 GCA_020438525.1 Thermoleophilia bacterium
CGCAGCAACAAGGCTCGATCGAGGGAATACCTTGCCGGTGTGTCCGAACGTTGGCAAGCCGTGGATCCACGGACGGCGTTCGACGCCGAGCGCGCCCGCGAGGCAGCGATGCAGGGGCCGACATGGCTCGCGCAACTCGGGCAGCACTATGTGCGCTTCCTCGACGGCTACGAGCGAGGTGGCGGGCAGGAGGCGATGCGCGTCGCAGCGATGGAGGCTCCATTCGTCGTCGAGCTCCAATCCGAACTCGACAAGCTGTTCGCTGCGAGCGATGGCGGCGAACCCAAGCCGGCCGGCGAATACATCCATCCGAAGACCGTCGAGTTCCTCAAAGGCGAGCAGATCAAGGCGCTGCCGTACACACGTATCAAGTCCGCGCTGTGGGCGGGGATCGCTCGCCAGTACGCGGATGGGAAGTCAAAGCCGCCCGACCAGGGGATGGCGAACGACGTGGAGTACATCGCAACGTACCTGCCCTACGTCGATGCGATGTTTGTCGATCGTCGATGCTGGGCCCTCGCCACTGCGAACCCAGTCGCCGAATGCATCGCCGAGGCGGGTCGCGCGGGGCAGCTGTTCTCGGTCGGTAACCTCGACGAGTTCGACGCGTACCTCGATGCAATCGAGCAGTCAGTCAGTGACGAACAGCGCGCCTACGCCGACCTGCTCTACGCCACCCCTCCGAGCCCCAGCCCGGTTTCGAAGTAGCCGAATCTCGCAGTCCGCGCTGCACCGCGGCGTGCCCATCGGCTGATTCGAACACGCACGAGCACGTGTCCTCATCGGGCCGGCAAAGTCGGGCGGCCCGCCAAGCGCATCGTTTCTGTGCGAAATTTCGACATATGGAACTGACGAGCGGCATCCGGCGACGCGTCGTCGTCTACAACGCGCCATCCGCGTCCGACTTACTGGAGGCAGCCGCGGCATGGTTCCCCGAGGTGGCGCTTGCGACCTCAGCGCCGAGCAAGTCGATGCTGGCAGCCCAGGACGTTGTGCCCGTCTTCTGGCTCCCTGAGGATCGGGACGACAGGACGATCCTCCATGAGATCGTGTTCCTGCTCGTCCCCGGGTTCGACGCGTACGTCGTCGGAACCCGCAACACGCGCCAGCATTTCAAGCCCGCGCCGATCGAGCTCGCCGCGTTCTCCCGTCTCGATCGAGAGGACATTCGCGCGGTCCTGCGTCGAGACAGCCTTGAAGCGAACTACGACTCGGTCGACCTTCTCGGAAGCGAGCTGACGCTTACGCCGATCGAACGCCTGCTCTCCGACGCGATGACAGACGCCGGGATCGAGTTCACCCCCCAGGTGCAGATTGGACCGTTCATTGCCGACTTCGTGATCCGGCAAGGCAACCGACGCCTCGTCGTCGAGGCCGACGGCAAGGATTTCCATGACGCTGATCGTGACGCCCAACGAGATGAATCGCTCACGCGACACCATGGCGTCGAGCGGGTACTGCGATTCACTGGCAGCCAAATCTGGCGGGATGCTGACGCGTGCGTGCGCGCCATCGAAAACGTTCTCGACGAAGCGTCGCCACGCACTCGGTCGACCCCCGGACTGGAACTCGACAACTCGCAGCGACAGGCAGTCACCCACGGTACTGGCCCCTCGCGTGTACTCGCACCAGCCGGCGCAGGCAAGACTCGGGTGCTCACCTCCCGAGTCGAGGAGCTTGTTCAACGCGGAGTGAACCCGTCGCAGATCCTCGTCCTCGCGTTCAACAAGAAGGCGGCGGACCAGGTCATCGACCGGTTCGAGGTCCGCGGCGTGCCTGTCGCACCTCGAAAGCTCTTCGGCGACGAGGCGGGCGTTCGCTGCGTCACCTTCCATGCGTTCGGCTACCGGCTGCATCTCGAGTGCTTGCAGCGTCGTCCGGACATCCTTAATGACGGCAAGCTGCGAAAGCTGATGGAGGAGGCGATCAAGCGAGCGGGCGTTCGCGTGCGAGGGACCAAGCAGGGAACCGATCCAGTGGCACAGTGTCTGACTGCCTACCGGCGCGCTGCCGCTGACCTCTGCCTACCGGCGTCGATCAACGTCGAGTTCGAGTACGTGGGCGAGGACGAGCCCTCAAAGATCCCCTTCGAGCTGGTGCACGACGAGTTCGAGAAGCTCTGCCTCGCCGGGAATGCGATCACGTTCGACGACATGGTCACCAACGCCGTCAGGGTGCTGCTCGCCGATCCCCAGCTGCGGAGCACGGTCCAGCGGCGCTTCACGCACATCCTGGTCGACGAGTTCCAGGACCTCAACGAGGCTCAGCTCGTGCTGATCGAGATCCTCTCCCGACCTGACCGCGAGCTCTATGTCGTCGGGGACGACGACCAGCTGATCTACGGATGGCGGCACGCCAACCTTCGCAATATCCTCGGGTTCGAGGCGCGCCACCCGATGGCCACCACCTACACGCTCAGCACGAACTACCGCAGCGCCAAGTCGATCGTGCGAACTGCGCGTCGCGTCATCGACGGCAACACCGGGCGCGTGTTCAAGGACATCCAGCCGTTCGAAGGCCAGCCCGAAGGCGTCGTGCAGTTCATCGTGTCAGGGGACTGGCAAGACCGCGCCCAACGCGTCGCGGAGTTCCTCACCGAGCAAGCTGAACGATGGGGCGAATGGCGAGAGACCGCTGTGCTTTGCCGGCTCAACGCGCAGCTGCCGCTCATCGCCTCGGCGCTCGACGCGGCTGACATCCCCCGGACACGGCTGCTCAAGTATCGGCTATTCACCGACCGATCGATGCGCTTGCTCCGGTCGTACATTGACGTCGTCAACGACGAATCGGGCGTCGAGGCGTCGGCGCTGGTGCGCACGCTCCGCGCGCCGAACAAGTACTGCAAGAAGGATCTCGCTGACGAGGTTGTGGCGGCGTCTCGACCGTGGGAAACCCTGCTCGCGCGGTGCTCAGACATGCCGGATTGGCACGAGCTGCCGGCGTTCGTCGAGCGCGTCAAGCGGCTTCACCGGCGGCGTACGACGCTCGACCCGATCGAGTTTCTCGACGAGATCTGCGTCGAGTTCGGGCTCCTGCGGCACTGGGAGGAACAGGTTGCCGATGCGGACGAGCCGGACCAGGCGGATCCGCTCGCACTTTTGGACCTTGTCAAGCTGCACGCGGACTCTCTCGACACCGTTCCGGATCTCGTCACCTATTGGGACGAGCGCGTGGCGGCCGAGGAATCGGGCGAGGACCAGGAAACGCACGACAACCTTGATCGCGAGGACAACGATCATGACGCGGTCGTGCTCTCGACGATCCACAAGTCCAAGGGCCGCGAGTATGGCGCGGTCGTGATCTGGGACTACTGGATGAAGACCGAAGGTCGGCCGGATCCGGAGGTCGAGGAAGAGCGTCGTGTGTTCTACGTCGGCATGACGCGCGCTCGCCGCAATCTCCTCGTCACCGTGGACGAAAATCGTGGTGCGCACATGTTCGTCAAGGAGGCGATCGCGCCGCCACAGGACGGCGAGCATGAGCGCGGCCGCGACCGCTTGGCGAAGATCGCCACCAGAACGAAGGAACTTCAGGCCGACTTGGGTGCCAAGCTCGCGGAGCAAGCGTCGATCGAGTCAGGCGAGAAGCTTCGACAACTCGAACAGGCCGCGGAGGAGCTCAAATCGGACGCGGCGGAGCGTGTCCGAGAAGTCTCCGAAACATCCTCGGAGATCGAGCGCACAGGTGTGGTCGCCCGGCTGTTTGGCCGCAAGGCGCGGCTCGAAAGACATCGTCTGAAGCTCGAGCGGGAACTCGGGACGACGCGAGATCGAGCGGCAGCCGTTTCAGGCGATGCGGCATTCCTGGAGCAGCATCCCGAG
>JAGQUL010000205.1 GCA_020438525.1 Thermoleophilia bacterium
GCGGTCTTGGCGAGGATCGTCGCGACGCCGTCGAGGCGCTTGAGCAGCTCGGCGCGCGCGGCGGTGGGCGTCACCTCGTCGGCTTTGACGCGGGCGCGCTCCTCGCGCACGAGGAAGGCGATCACCTGGAACTTGACCCTGTTGGTGGGGCCCAGCTTGCCGCGCTGGGCTTTGGCCTCGACCTCGCGCACCTTGCGCGCGAGGATCGGGATCAGGGGCGCGTCGTCGTCGCGACGTGCAGAAGAACCCCTGCTGGATGCGCCCCGCCGTCGGGCGGGCGCGGTGGATGCCGTAGGCGGCATGCTCCTCCTGAGCTGAACGTGCCGGCGGAGACCGGCGAGGTGCCGACCGCGGATGAACGGCCGGGCGCTGCCCGCGAGGTGAGTCGCGGAGGCGAACACGAGGACGAATCCCCCGGCTGCGGGCACTCGCTTCTGCGAGCTGCGGCGACGGGAGACGCGATGTCCCCGGCATCCATCTTAGCGCCCCGCGTGCGCCGCGCCAGGTGCCTGCGCTCGCGAGTCATCGGCTCTCCGCCGAATCACCACCGGATCGGCGTCGATCGGATGGTGATTCGGCAGGCGCGTGGTGACTCGCGCAGGCGCGACGGTCAGCGCGCGGAGCGCAGGCGCAGGCTGTTGAGCACGACGAACACGCTCGAGAACGCCATCGCGGCACCGGCGATCATCGGGTTCAGCAAGCCGAAGGCCGCCAGCGGCAGCGCCGCGACGTTGTACGCGAACGCCCAGAACAGGTTGCCGCGGATGATGCGCATCGTGCGGCGGCTGAGCGAGAGCGCCGTGACGACCGGCTGCAGGCCGTGACCCGAGAGGGCGATGTCGCTCGCGTGCATCGCGGCGTCGGTGCCCCCGCCCATCGCGAGCCCCAGGTCGGCGGTCGCGAGGGCGGCCGCGTCGTTGACGCCGTCGCCGATCATGGCGACGACCCGGCCCTCGTTCTGCAGCCTCGCAACCACGTCGACCTTGTCGGCGGGCAGGACCTCGGCGATCACCTCGTCGATACCGACCTCGTCGGCCACGGCCCGCGCGGTCCGCGTGTTGTCGCCGGTGAGCAGCACCGGGCGAAGGTCAAGCGAGCGCAAGAGCGAGATCGCTTCGCGACTCGTCGGCTTGAGTGTGTCCGCGACGGCGAGTACGCCCCGCGAACGCCCGTCCCATGCGACCATGATGGCCGTGTGCCCGAGCTGCTCCGCGTCATCCAAGGCGGTCGCCAGCTCGGCGGGCACGTTGATCGATTCGCGGGCCATCAGTGACGGCCGCCCAACCAGCACCGCTCGCTTCGCCACGCGGCCTTCGACACCGAGGCCGGCGTGGTTGCGGAACTCCTCGGTCGCCAGGAGAGAACCCGACTGCTCGCGAGCTGCGGCCGCGATGGCGCGCGCGATCGGATGCTCTGATGCGGATTCGATGCTGCCCGCGAAGTGCAGCAGCTCCCGTGCATCTTCGCCTGCTGCCGGGGTGGTGTCGACCAGGCGCATGGCGCCCTCGGTGACGGTGCCCGTCTTGTCCAGGACGACGGTGTCGACTCGACGTGTCGATTCGAGCACTTCGGGGCCTTTGATCAGCAGGCCCAGCTGCGCTCCGCGACCGGTGCCGACGAGTAGCGCCGTCGGCGTTGCCAGACCGAGCGCGCACGGGCACGCGACGATCAGCACGGCGACCGCCGCCGAGAACGCGAACGTCGCGTTCGCACCCGCTCCGAGCCAGAACCCGAGCGTCGCCACGGCGAGTGCGATCACGATCGGCACGAACACGCCGGATACGCGATCTGCGAGCCGCTGCACCGGTGCCTTGCCGCTCTGGGCGCTGGTGACCAGCCGGGCGATCTGTGCGAGCGCGGTATCGGCGCCGACCTTCTGCGCGCGAACCACGAGCCGTCCGCCCTGATTGACCGTGGCGCCGATCACCTCGTCGCCCTCGACGACATCGACGGGGACGGACTCGCCCGTCAGGAGCGATCGGTCGATCGCGGAGCGCCCTTCCTCGACGATGCCGTCGGTCGCGACCTTCTCGCCTGGTCGCACGACGAAGCGCTGGCCCGCCGTCAATTCGCCGATCGGAATGCGTCGCTCGGCGCCGTCGTCATCGAGCACTGCGACGTCCTTGGCGCCGAGCGCCAGGAGCGCCTCGATCGCTGCGCCCGCGCTGCGCTTGGACCGGGCCTCGAAGTAGCGCCCGGCGAGCACGAATGCGATCACCGCCGCTGCCACTTCGAGGTAGATCTCGCTCGTGGATGCAGATCGCTGGAGCACGAGCTCGAAGTGCATGGTCATCCCGACCTCGCCGGCGTCGAGCAGGAACAGCGCGACGAGCGACCAGCCCCACGCGGCGAGCGTGCCGACCGAGATCAACGTGTCCATGGTCGCGGCGCCGTGTCGCAGGTTGAGCCAGGCCGCTCGGTGAAACGGCCAGCCTGCCCACAGCACGACCGGGGTCGCCAGCTGCAGGGCGAGCCACTGCCACTGCTCGAACTGCAGCGCGGGAATCATCGACAGCGCGATCACCGGCACGGTGAGGACGATCGCGCCGACGAGGCGCTGGCGCAGCGTACGAAGCGGGTCATCCGATGGACGATCGGCCGCTTCGCTGTCGGATCGGGCTACGGGGAGCGACGCGTGGTAGCCGACGTCCTCGATCGTCGCCACGAGTCGCCGCGGCTCAAGCAGCGCAGGGTCGTAGGTGACGGCGGCTTTCTCGGTCGCGTAGTTGACCGTCGCTTCGACGCCGTCGAGCTTGTTGAGGCGCCGCTCGATCCGGTGCGCGCAGGACGCGCACGTCATGCCCTCGATCGGCAGCTCCACGGTTTCCATCGCTTGAGCCACGTACATCACCTCGCCGACGGGGCTTCATGGCCCGGGTTCGATCCATGTCCTGCGCCGTCGGTCGCGTCCACCGTCGGCCCCCAGGCACTTCCGGCCGCCCATGCGACCACGAAGATCGCGGCAAGCGCAATCCCGAATGCAGCAAGCTTTACCGATACGCTCATGACGTTGCGGCCGCCTCGTATCCGATCTCGGCGAGGAGACTGCGGATACGCGAATCATCGAGGTCGTTGCCGCGAACCGTCACGCGCTTGTCGTCGAGATCCACAGCCACCGAGTCGACGCCCGCGACGTCTTCAAGCTCCTCGGTGATGAGCAGTCGACAACTGTTGCAGCTCATCCGTTCGACCCGGTAGGTGAGTTCGTTCTGGTCCATGATGTTCCACTCCAATCAGATACCCCCCTATGGGTATCTACAGCCGTACTGTAGCGGGATCGAGCCCCGCAGTCAAATACCCTGCGGGGGTATGCTACGCTGTGGTCATGGAATCCACGCAGACGCATGGCTACAGCGCCAACAAGCAGCAGATCCTCAAGCGCCTCAGGCGCGCTGAGGGTCAGGTGCGCGGGGTGGCGAAGATGATCGAGGATGACCGGTACTGCATCGACGTGCTCACGCAGATCTCGGCGCTGCAGGCTGCGCTGGACAAGGTCGCGCTCGGCCTCATGGACGACCACGTCAAGCACTGCATGGTCAAGGGCAGCGAAGCTGAACGCACCGATCGAGCCGAGGAGCTGATGCAGACGATCGGCCGCCTGCTTCGCTGAAAACGCTCAGCACCCCTTCCTGGTCTCGCTGCCCTCGAACTTCGGCACCGGCCGCGCCTCCGCCGCCTCGGCCGTCGCGGCCTCACCGTTCTCGGCGATATCGTCGATCAACCACTCCATCTCCTTGATCTCCCGACGCTGCGCGATGATGATCTGCTCCGCCAGCTCGCAGACGCGGTAGTCGGTGATCTCCGAGCGTTCGCTCGTGAGGATCGCGATCGAGTGATGCGGAATCATGGACCGCATGTACGAACGGTCCTGCACGGCGTCCTGGCTTCGCACGAGCCACAGCATCACGCCGAAGAGCACCGCGCACCCCGCGAAGATCGCGATGTTGACTCGGCGGTCGCGGTACATGCCGAGCATGAACGCGAGCATGATGACGCCCATCGCCGCGCCCATCATGAGCGCCATGTAGGTCCGCATCTCGCTGTACCACACGTGCGACCAGGTGTACGTGCTCAGGTACGTCAACGCGAACATCACCGCCACCGACGTCGCGATCATCGCCGCGAACCGCCAATAGCCCATCCCGCTGTGCTCGCGCTCCTTGCTTGACCCGTGCTCCAT